>CAYNDC010000230.1:0-2480 GCA_964396085.1 uncultured Clostridium sp.
TGGTGCTGGACGGAAACGTCCTCCTTGCCGCCAAAGCCGCCGCCCACGAGCTTGTTCTCAATCTTCACCTTCTCGTGGGGAAGGCCAAGCATGGGGGCGATTTCGTGCTGCGTGTCGTAAACGCTCTGGTCGCTCGAGTAAACCAACACCCCGTCCCCATCCGGCAGCGCCACCGCGCACTCGGGCTCGAGGAAGGCATGCTCGGTGAAAGGCGTGCTGTACAAGCCGTGGAACACGCGGGCGCTTTTGGCGAAGGCCGCCTCGACATCCCCGCGCTTTACCTGCCTTGCGGCAAGCAGGTTGGATGTTTCGTTTTCGTGCACGAGCGGCGCGTTTTCGGCGCGCGCATCCGAGATGGAGCGGATGAGCGGCAACTGCTCGTATTCCACCTCGACGAGGGCTTTGGCGGCTTCCAGCGCCTCGGGTGTTTCGGCAACGACGAGGGCGACAGCATCCCCGAGGTAGTGCGTAAGGCTGCCCACAGGGATCATCGTATCCCAGTCCCTCTTCAAATGGCCGACCTTTACAGTGCCCGGAATATCTTGTGCGGTGAACACCGCAACGACTCCCGGCACTGCTTTGGCTTGTTCGGTATGGATGGCGAGCACGCGCGCGCGCGCATATTTGGCGCGCACGGCACTGCCGTGGAGCATGCCTTCGAAGTAGAGATCGTCGGCAAACTCGCCATAGCCTAACACCTTTTCGCGCACGTCCAGGCGAGGCACGCGGGAACCTACGGTCCAGTCGTCATTTTGCGCGGGCAGCGTGCCGGCGCGCAGGTATTTTCCGGCGAGGCGAATGGCCTCGACGATCTTCACATAACCCGTACAGCGGCAGATATTGCCGCGGATGGCTTTGCGGATGGCTTCCTGGGAAGGGTCGGGGTCGACGTCGAGCAGTGCCTTGGCGCTCATCACCATACCCGGCGTGCAAAAGCCGCACTGCACAGCCCCCGCCTCGCCAAAGGCGCGCGTGTAGACGTCCTTTTCAAATGCGGAAAGCCCCTCGACCGTAACGACGCTTTTCCCCTCCATGCGATCCGTCTGCTGCACGCAGGATTTGACGGCCTTGCCGTCGATGAGGATCGTGCAGGTGCCGCACGCGCCTTCCGAGCAGCCGTCCTTCACCGAAAGAAGGCGCAGCTCGTCGCGCAGGTAGCGCAGTAGCTTTTGATTTTTATCAACCGTTACGGTTTTTCCGTTTACCGTGAAAGTTGCCATGTGTCCCTCCCAAGCATTTTAGAGCAAATAGGCGTAATCCCGCACGATTGCGAGGATCAGGCATTCGACATCCCGGTCGAGGTCGTTGGACCCTGATAGGTCGTAATCCGCGGTGACGCCGTTGAGGCGCACGCGAACGCGGGATAAATTGTCTTTATCAAGCATGAGGAAACCGCTGTTTGTGCCCTCTTCAAAATCCTCCATGTTCGCGTAGTACGTGAACTTTTCTTCATACGGCCTGCTCTCATAGGGGCAGAAGGCTGCACAGTTGCCGCACTCGTTGCAAAGGCTCTCAATATGCACGATCTGGCGCTGCGCGTGGCCGGGCATGAGGATGGCGACGTTCGCTCGGTTCGGGCAGACGGATACGCAGTTTTCGCACACTGTCGAGCAGCCAAGGCAGCGGGCGGGTTCGTTCTGGCAAGGCGCGCATAGGTGGTTTTTACGCAGCAGCGTTTCGGCATAATCGCGCGAAGCGCCTGCAGGCATGTCAAACTCCCGCGCTTGGTTGATGATCTCATCCGCGAAACGCCGCGCATCCGCGATGGCCTCCACGACCGTTGCGGGGCCGCGAAGCGCATCGCCCGCGACGTAAACGCCGTTTGCGTAGGAGAATTTGGCGCGCCCCTTTTCATCGAGCGCGGCGCCGTAGCGGGCGAACGCTTCCCCGTCGGGCTTCTCGCCCACGGCGGCAACGACAGTATCCGCATCGACCTCAAAGAGCTCATCCGTCTCTACCGGCGTTCTGCGGCCGGACGCATCGGGTTCACCCAGAGCCATCCTGCGGCAAACGAGCTTGCCGTTCTCCTGGCGCACGGGGGAGAGCAGCTCTGCAAACTCCACACCGTCCTCGATGGCAAGTTGCAACTCTTCCTCGTCGGCGGGCATGTACTTCTTCGTGCGGCGGTAGACGATGGAGACCTTGGGAACACCCATGCGCTTTGCCTGGCGCGCGGCGTCCATCGCCGTGTTGCCGCCGCCCACGACGGCAACGGCATTGCCTAAACGAAGCGTTTCCGGCGCGGCCTTTGCTTGGCGCAGGAAGTCGATAGCGTTGATGACATTGCCCGAGATAGGCAGGGAGCCTTTCTTCTCAGCGCCAAAGGCGAGCAGGATATACTCAAATCCCTGTGCGCGAAGCGCCTCGAGATCGGGTGCCTCCTTGCCGGTGACGAAGGTTGCGCCCATGCGCGAAGCAAGCGCCACGTCGCACTCGATCGCCTCATCCGGGATGCGGAAGGAGGGGATGACGTTGCGCAC
>CAYNDC010000231.1:0-2479 GCA_964396085.1 uncultured Clostridium sp.
CGGTATTCGATGCCGTCATAGAAGCGGCCCAGCACCTTGGCGGTGTCCTCGAGGGATTCCTTCTTGCCCATTTGCGAGTTGGAGAGGAATGTGCACGAGGCGCCCTCGTCGTAGGCGGCAACCTCGAAGGCGCAGCGCGTACGTGTGGAGGTTTTCTCAAACAGCAAAACGATGTTGCGGCCTGCGAGCAGGTCTCCGCGGATGCCCGCGCGCTTCTTGGCCTTGAGGTCGTGGGCAAGGTCTAAAAGATAGCGGATCTCCTCAGGTGTAAAGTCCTTGAGGGTCAAAAGGGAGCGTCCTTTGAGATTGACTGGCATGTTTGTGATCTCCTTATTCAATAATTCGATAAACCGTAAATCAACAGTCCTTGTTTTCCCCAACATATGCCCGTTCCACATATGCGCCCGTGAAGAGCCGAAGCAGCGCGGTGTAGCTGGGCGTGAAGGAGATGACGTCGCCAACCCGGTAGCGGTCGCCCGCCTGCGTGAGGTTGACGAGCAGGTGGTCGGAGCTGGCGCCGATGATTTCCACGTCCGCGTCGTGGGGCACAAGGCCCTCGTGCACGACATCCTGCCGGCCGATTGCCAGTATGCCGCGCAGCATCGGGCCGCGGTCCTCAAAGATGACCGGCTCGCGAAATGCGTTGAGGCCGCTATGCCCCACGGGCTTGCTCGGCTTGCGGCGGACTTCCACGAGTTGCGCCTCGAGGGTGAAGCTATCCGGATAAAAGCCGTCCATGAGCGTGCACTCGACCGTTTCGTTGCCCAGCAGGTACCCCTCCCCGATGCGCAGGTGGTTGATGCCCGCGGGGAGCGTGCCGTCCAGCAGCATGGGCAACGTGCTCGAGTTGCCGCCCGAAACCAGCGGGATGGCGAGGCCCGTTTCCTGGCGCAGCCATGCGGCGATTGCGGCAAGACCGCCAAGGTTCTCCGCATCCGGCAAAATGCCGCCAAAGCAGGTGAGGTTCACGCCCACGCCGAAAAGCTCGAGCATCTCCTGATCACGCACGGCATTGGCGAGAGCGAGGATCTCCTCCCTGTCCCGGAAAAAAACGCCCTCGCGCAGGTCGCCCATGTCGAGCATCAGCACCACTTTATGGAGGCGGTTTTGCAGCTTGGCCTGTGCGCCGAGCGCCTGAATGGTCGTGCGCTCGCTTTGCAGGCTTACCTCGCTGTGGGCGACAACCTGCGCCACCTCGCAAAGCTGCGCGATGCGCAAAAGGTAGCGTGGTTTTTTTGTTTTCAATCGGGCGAGGTTTTGGATGCGCGCATCCGCAAAACAATCCGCATCGCTCGCGTCGATTACGGCGGCGATGCGCTCGTCCGCGCACACGCATTTGGTGACGATCGCGCACGTGCAGCCCGCGCTGTGGCACAGGCCTGCGATGCGATCGATATTGTGACGCAGCTTCTCCAAATCCGTTATAATCCGAGGGTACATAACATCCTCCATAGGTTTTGTTTACGGCTTGCCATAGGGCAGAGGGCATTGCGCCAGCCGCCCCGACGCGCTCAACTATTGATCCCCAGGCTTTGCCGCAGCAGGCTGAGCGACGCCTCGGGGTAGTGCTTGGCGAGCACGCCCAGCGAGGCCATGATGTAGTGCTCGTCAAAGAGCAGGCGCAGTTCGCCCGGGCGCGGGTAGAGCATCATGCCCGAAGTGTTGCAATCCGCAATCGCGCGAAGCAGCGTTTCCCGTGCGGGCAGGCGCGTGAGCGCGCCGCCGGTGCCCACAATCGTGCGTACGGCGCTTAAGTCCTTGCCCTCGGCGACGGTCCGCCTGCCCGAGGGCGTGTAGAGGTAGCGAAGCTTGCCCGCGTGGCGCTCGATGGCGCGCACGCCCGCCTCCCGGCAAAGCCGATGGGCGAGGTGAAACTGCGCCTCGGTCTGCGGGATGGGGCCGTAATCGGCAAGCAGGGTTTCCACATCGAGGCCGAGCTCGCGGTCGAGCGCCTCCCGGCCGATCATCCCCACCACGTTGCGCGCGTTGACATAGAGGCCCAGGTCGCCCTCGACGGTGCGCTTGGCAAATGGTTCGGGGTTGATGAGAAGCGCCGCAATCTCCGGCGAACCGCCGCTCACGCTGTGCACATCCGTCGTCGCGCCGCCGATGTCGAGCGCGACAAGGTCGCCAAGCTCGCGGTAGAGCAGTTGCGCCGCTTCCATTACAGCGCCTGGCGTGGGGATGATGCTTCCCGTGACCATCTCGCGGATATGCTCCATGCCGGGCGCTTTGACGATGTGCTCCTCAAACATATCGTGGATGATCTTACGCGCAGGCTCGATGTTGAGCCTGTCGAGCTTGGGGTAGACGTTCTCCGTCACGCGCAGGGGAATGCCGGCCTTGTTGAAAATATCCTCCACGGCGCGCCGGTTTTGGATGTTGCCCGCGTAGATGACGGGCGTGCGGATGCCGGAATCCGCAAGCGCTTTGGCGTTGTAGAGCGCGGTTTCGCGCTCCCCGTAATCCGTGCCGCCGG
>CAYNDC010000232.1:0-2472 GCA_964396085.1 uncultured Clostridium sp.
AGGAGTTTGCTCAGGGGTCTGCTCAGGGGTCTGCTGAGGGGTCTGCTCAGGGGTCTGCTCAGGGGTCTGCTGAGGGGTCTGCTCAGGCGTTTGTTGCGGAGTTTGTACAGGTGTCTGTGTGGGCGTCTGCTTCGGGGTTTGTTGCGGCGTCGATCGGGGTTCGCACCTCGCACGGAGGTTGATCGTGCCGTTGGCCTCCACGCCGCGCGTGAAGGGGACGGATGCGCCGTTAAGATACACGGCGGTAATGCGGTTGCTGACGTGTTCGCCCGCGTCCCCCGTGGTCCAGAGCGAACTGCGGCCATTTCGGGAGAGGTTGAGCAGGCTACCGTTATACATGACCTGCACGGAGGTGACCTGGTGGGAGGCGCCGCTGACATGTACGTGGATGCTCGTGGACTTCTTGGCGAGCGCATGGGTGCTGACCAGGCTTAGAGCAAGCACAAAAACGGCTGCCAGTGCAGCAACTTTAAATATAGTCGTTTTCATGGTTCTGTCCTCCTTTGAAAAAAATTACGGTACGGTTATCGGATCGTGTTCGGGTTTTACATGTTCCCTTTTGTTCACCATACCATGCGGCGGTTACACGGGAGTTACAAAACGTAAATAATAATGGTTTATTTTGGAAGAATATAGAATTATTTTACTGATAAGCAAAGTGTGCGTTTCGATCAAAAAAGCTGTTGCGCCGCAACGCGCAAAAACTGATATAATAGGACCATGAAAAAACGCATTCTCGCAGGGCTTCTCGCGCTTCTTGCGCTCTTGGCCGCCGCCTGTACGGGCGGGCAGACGGTGGAGCTGACGCCCCCTTTGACGCAAACAGCGGGGCAGGCCTCGCCTACCCCAAAAGGAGATCCGACTCCCGGCGCATTGGGGGAGTGCTGGGTGCTCTTCCTCAACGTTGGCAAGGCGGACTGCGCGCTCCTGTGCATCGACGGGCTGTACTATCTTGTCGATACGGGCACGAAGAAGAACGCGGAGGCGCTCATCCAAACGCTGCGCGCGCTCGGGGTTACGGCGCTCGAGGGCGTGTTTCTCACGCATACGCATGGCGATCACGCGGGCGGGGCGAAGAAACTTGCAGCGGCCATTCCGGTTTCGATGTTTTACCGCGCCTCGATTACCACGCTCACCAAAAAGGGCAAGGACGCGCTTTCGGATATCGCCGCTGACGCGGGCGTGCCTGAGACCAAGCTCGAGGCGGGGGACAGGCTCTCCCTCTCCGGCGCGACGATGGAGGTGTTGGGCCCTGTTGTGTATCATGAGGAGGATGATAACGACAACTCCCTCGTCTTGCGCCTGACTGCCAACGGCCACACGGTGCTGTTCACCGGAGATATGCAGTTTGCCCAGGAGGAGACGCTCTTAGAGCAAAACCTTGCCGCCGAGGTGCTCAAGGTGGGCAATCACGGCAACCCGGATGCGACAAGCGAAGCGTTTGCGGCGGCAGTCGGCGCAAAAATCGCAGTCATCAGCACGGATACGAGCGTGGATACGGATTCTGCCAACGCGCGCGTCATAAGCGCGCTCGCGGGCGCAACGATCTATGTGACCGAGCATTTCACAACCGGCGTCAAAGTCGACCTTTCCGGCAGCGAGCTTTTGGTGAGCGATCCGGGCTTCGACCCCGGGCAACAGGCCGCGGCGCTGTACGATTCCTTCACCGCGCAGCTCATCAACCGCGCGCACATGCTGGAGGCGGATTATGTGCCGCAAACCCTCGTAGAAATTGGGGAAAGCCCCGAGCTGACGCTCAAGGAAGCGGGCATGATGGGCGATGCCCTCGCCGTTGCCGCGCTCATGGAGATGGCCGCCGCCGCCAAAGAGGCGGGCGTGACGGGCTTCTACCTCGTGAGCGTCTATCGTACCTATCGGGAGCAGCAATCCCTGTGGGATCGCAAGGTCGCCGCGAACGCGAGCTATGGAAGCGACCCGTCCATCCCCGTCGTCACGGCCTATCCGGGCGCGAGCGAGCACCAGAGCGGACTCGCCTTTGACATCAGCGCCGTGGACGCGCGCGCGCTTTCGGCGGACTTTGCCCAAACCCCGCAGGGGATTTGGCTCTACGCCAACTCCTGGCGCTTTGGCTTCATCGTGCGTTATCCGCAGGACGAGCAATCCATTTTGGAGACGGGCATCGTCTTTGAACCCTGGCATTTTCGCTATGTGGGCAAGCCGCTCGCAGCATATTTATACCGAACCGGAATGACGCTCGAGTGTTTCTACGCGGAATTTCTGCCGCAGAGCGCTGGGGAGTGAGGCTGTTTGCCTGGATATTTCGCTCTTTTTGAATATTGACCGCAAAACAATATATAATTATTTCGTTTAGGGGTTGACAGATACTCAAAACAGGGTTATATTATGCACTAAATTATGAATTGGCTGTGAAGCACAGCCGGAAGGGAGCAACTCATGGCAAACGGTTCCGCCCACGCCCTTAATGCGCGTGCAGCCGCCTTTTTGCTCAAG
>CAYNDC010000233.1:0-2465 GCA_964396085.1 uncultured Clostridium sp.
TGCATCTACGCGGGCGCAGGACTTGCGGTGCTGCTCTTTGTTTCCCTTGCCAAACGCTACGGTGAATACCGCCGCCTGAGCAAAGGGGAGGAGGAAGCCCTGCGGGAAAAGGTGAAGCCTTTCTGGAAAAACACGCTTTTCACGCTCCTGTGGTGCGTTGTGTTCTTCATCATCGTACCCGTGGCGATTTACCTGCTCTCGTATCTTCCCTATGTGTTGAGCGAGGCGAAGTACGATCTTGAGGGGATCTGGGGTGTGCAGAAGTTCATGTACAACTACCACAGCACGCTCACGGCAACGCATCCGTATCAATCCCCCTGGTGGCAATGGCCGCTGATGCTGCGTCCCATGTGGTATTACGTCAATTACGATGTTGCCGAGGGATATGTCGGCACCATTTCCGCCATGGGCAACCCGGTCGTTTGGTGGGTGTGCTGCGTGGGTGCGGCGATGGCACTCATCAAGCTCATCCGCGGCAAGCTCCGACCAGATAAAATCTGGTTCGTCCTGTTCGTCGGCCTGTTCGCGGAGTTTTTGCCGTGGGTGCTCGTTACGCGCTGCACGTTCATCTACCATTATTTTGCGAGCGTGCCGTTCATTATTTTAATAACGGTCTATCTGCTCATGCACATGGAGGAGCGCAATCCTGCCTGGGCTAAGGCGAAGTGGATCTGGATGGGCGCTGCCGTTGTGCTCTTCCTCTTCTTCTACCCGGCGATATCGGGCATGGTTGCGCCGCGCGCGTACATACAAGTGCTCGAGTGGCTGCCGAGCTGGACCTTCCTTGGATATTGACGAAAGAAGAATTTCGGGTACAATGAAAAAAGAAACGCTTGCCACATTATGGCAGTTCATCAAGTTCAACATCGTGGGCCTTTCCAACACGGTGGTCGATTTTGTGATCTACTTCCTGCTCACGGATCGCGCTGGCCTCAACTATGTGCTCGCGCAGACCATCTCCTACACGGCGGGCATCGCCAATAGCTATGTGTGGAACACGTTGTGGACCTTCAAAAAGGAAAGAAGCCGAACGGCACGGGAAATGCTGCTCTTCATCCTCGTCAACCTCGTCTCCTATGGTGTGTCTGTGGGCGTGCTGGCACTCTTTAAGGATGTGTGGGGCGTTCCCAACGAATTCGTCAACAAGACCGTGGCTTCGCTGTTTTCAGCGCTCGTGAACTTTGCGGGCAACAAACTTTTCGTGTTTAACAAGCCCGTTCCTGCCCAGGAAGAGCAGGAGGCGCACAAAGAAAAGGATCAAGAATAACAACGCGGAGGTAATGCCTATGCTCTCCCGCATCCTAAGCTACGGCCTCAACGGCCTCGAGGGGTTCCTCGTGAGCGTCGAGGTGGATGTTTCGGGCAGTTTCCCCGCCTTTGAACTCGTGGGGCTACCGGATGCGACGGTGCGGGAATCCAGGGAGCGCGTGCACTCCGCCATTCGAAACTCCGGCTTTACCTACCCTACCGGACGCATCACAGTGAACCTTGCGCCGGCGGATATGCGTAAGGAAGGTTCTGTTTACGATTTACCCATCGCTGTGGGCATCCTCGCGGCGAGCGGTCAACTCGACCCAAAGGCGGCCGAGGGGTTTCTCTTTTTGGGTGAGCTTGCGCTCGACGGTGCCGTGCGCCCCGTGGCGGGAATCCTGCCGATGGTCATCGGCGCTTATAACGAACACATCGACTCGGTGGTGCTCCCGTTGGAGAATGCTGCCGAGGCTTGCTATATCGACGGGGTGCGCATCATCCCGGCGACCAACCTGCGCGCGCTCGTGGGAATGCTCAAGGGCGGGATGCCGCTCGAAGCGTATCCCGCGCGCAAATGGGACAAGGCGCGGCTTGCTTTTTCCTGCGACTTTTCGGATATCAAAGGTCAGCAGGGCGCCAAGCGTGCGGCCGAAATCGCCGTGGCGGGCGGGCATAACCTGCTGCTCGTGGGAACGCCGGGTTCGGGCAAAACCATGCTTGCCCGCAGCATCCCCTCCGTTTTACCGGAGCTGAGTTTTGAAGAAGCGCTTGAGATTACGAAAATTCATTCCGTCACGGGCGCGCTGAAGGGGCGGGACGGTATCATCGCCGAGCGCCCGTTTCGCGCTCCGCACCATTCGGCCTCTGGGGTCTCGCTCATCGGCGGCGGTCAAAAGGCGCTGCCGGGAGAGATCAGCCTCGCGCATTACGGGGTGCTTTTCCTCGACGAGTTTCCGGAATTCAGGAAAGACGTGCTTGAGGCGCTGCGTCAGCCGCTCGAGGACGGCTTTGTCACCATCACGCGCGCAGCTGCGCGCTCCACCTATCCCGCGGATTTTATGCTCGTCGCCGCGATGAACCCATGCCCGTGCGGCAACTATGGCTCGCGCATAACGCCCTGCCGCTGCACGGCGCAGCAGATCCTGCGTTATCGCAGCAAGATCAGCGGGCCGATGCTCGACCGCATCGACATCCATGTGGAGATGAGCGAGGTG
>CAYNDC010000234.1:0-2437 GCA_964396085.1 uncultured Clostridium sp.
GCCCCCGAGATGCTCCAGGCCGTGGCCGCGCTGCCCGCGCACCATTACTACATCAACATGGCGGCCGCGTGGTATGTGAGCTGCGCGCTCGTCAAACAATACGAAAGGACGCTGCCGCTCATGACGGGCAACGTCCTGGATCGCTGGGTTCACAACAAAGCCATTCAAAAGGCGCTCGAGAGCTTTCGCATCCCGCCCGAACACAAGGCTTATCTCAAAACGCTGCGCCGCAAGGCCGAAAAGTAAACGAAGCTTAAAAAATCGCGCGGCAGGTTTGCCGCGCGATTGCTGATTACTCGAGAAAATCCTTCAGCTTCTTGCTGCGCGAAGGGTGGCGCAGCTTTCGCAACGCCTTGGCCTCAATTTGGCGGATGCGCTCACGCGTGACGTTGAACTCGCGCCCCACCTCCTCGAGTGTGCGGGCCTTGCCGTCATCCAGCCCAAAACGCAGCCGAAGCACCTTCTCCTCGCGCTGGGTCAGGGTATCGAGCACTTCCATGAGTTGCTCCTTGAGCAGGGTGAAGGAGGCCATGTCGTCAGGCGCGGGGGCGTCCTCATCCTTGATGAAGTCACCCAGGTGGCTATCCTCCTCCTCGCCGATCGGGGTTTCGAGCGAGACCGGTTCCTGCGCGACTTTGATGATCTCACGCACCTTCTCCTCAGAAATGCCCATTTCGGCGGCGATCTCATCGGGCCGTGGCTCGCGCCCGTACTCCTGCAAAAGTTGGCGGTTTACACGGATGAGCTTATTGATGGTCTCCACCATATGAACGGGAATACGGATGGTGCGCGCCTGGTCCGCGATGGCGCGGGTGATGGCCTGACGAATCCACCATGTGGCGTAGGTTGAGAACTTGTAACCCTTACGGTAATCGAACTTCTCCACCGCCTTGATGAGGCCGAGGTTCCCCTCCTGAATGAGGTCGAGGAAGAGCATCCCGCGCCCTACGTAGCGCTTGGCGACGGAAACGACGAGCCTGAGGTTCGCCTCGGCGAGCTGCTGCTTGGCCTCCTGGTCGCCATCGGCCATGCGCTTGGCGATCTCAACCTCCTCCGCAGCATTGAGAAGCGGCACCTTGCCGATCTCCTTTAAGTACATGCGCACGGGATCGTCAATGGCAACGCCCTCGGTACTCACCACATCAGTTTCGAGATCCGCAATGTCCTCACTGGCTTCCTCGGCGGTATCGATCTCCTCAACGATGTCGATGTTAAGCGATTCGAACCGGTCGTAGAGCCGCTCGATCTGGTCGGAATCAAGCTCCAGCTCCTCAAGCGCGTCCATGACCTCCTTATAGGTCAATACGCCCTTGACCTTGCCGCGTTCGACAAGCTCCTCGATCTTCGTCCTTTTGGGTTCCTTATTCTCCAATACGCCCACTTCCTTATCCCTTAAATTTATTTATATTTCCTCAGTTTCTTTCCTGTTTCACGCAATTCTTCCATCGCCTGCGCCCGCTGCTCCCCTTGCGCGCTCTCTATGACCCTGCCCAGCCGTTCAATCTCGGCTTCGAGCATGCGCATCGCGAGGTTTTTCACGCAATCCTCTGTCACCGCACGCACATCGCCCACGACAGGCTCGTCCGATAGGACGGCGGCCGCAGCGTCCGCTTCGGGGAGCGCGGCGAGGATGGCGGGGATGTCCGGCCCCGTTGCCGCTTCGCCCACGGCGAAGGCCAGGAGCAGCGCGTCCGCGAACTGCGCGAGCCCCTCGTTGGAAAAGGCAATCCGCTCCGCCGCCATGCGCTCGCACACATAGGCTGCGGCATCCGCCCCGGTAAGCATGCAGGAAACCAGCATCCGCTCAGCTTTATCCACCTCGGGCAGCACTTCGCCCGTTTGTCTGCTCCTAGTATTCCGGTTTTTACCAATGATATTCTCAGGTACGGGGCCTGCCATGCCGCACTGCGCCTTGACCGCATCGAGGGGAAGCCCCGTCTTTTGGGCGATGTAGGGCATGTACCGCTCCCTCTCCACCGGTTGCAGCGCGCCTACGAACGCGCACGCCTTGAGCGCGAACGCCTCCCGCCCGTTCTCGGTCTTTAGGTCAAACAGGGCAGCCATGCTCGAGAGCCGGAAGCCGTTGCCGGTGAGCGCCGCATCCCGCAGCTTCAAGAAAGCCTCCCGTCCGTATTTGCGCACATAATCGTCCGGGTCGAGGTTGCCGGGAATGGCGATGACGCGCACGTCCACCCGCTCGGCCGAGAGGATCTCGATGCCGCGCAAGGCGGCCGCCTGCCCGGCGCTGTCCCCGTCATAGCACAGGTAGACGCTCTGGGTATACCGCTTGACCAGGCGCGCCTGCTGGCGGGTCATGGCCGTGCCAAGCGAGGCGACGGCGTTGGTTACCCCCGCGCTGTGGAGGCTGATCACATCCATGTACCCTTCCACCATGATGAGCTCGCCCTTCAAGCCCTTTTGCGTATTCATGGCGTAG
>CAYNDC010000235.1:0-2395 GCA_964396085.1 uncultured Clostridium sp.
AAGGGGCCACTATGACGACACTCACTCTTTTCCGCTCCGGCGGGCGGCTTTCCGGATTTGAAGCATTGGGTCATACGGACTATGCTCAAAACGGGGAAGACATCGTTTGCGCCGGCATCAGCGCCCTCACGCAGGCCGCCCTTATGGGCATACGGGAGCATTTGAAAATTCCCGTTGCGTGGGAGATGGAAGACGGCTACCTCTATTGCATGTTGGCAAGAGAGGTGGAGGATCCCGCGTGGCACGATGCGGAAATCATTCTCGAAACGATGGCGCTGGGACTTCGCTCCCTCGCCGAAACCTATGCCACATTCATCAAGTTGATCGAAAGGGAGGTGTAACACGATGATGATCAATCTGCAGCTCTTCGCGCACAAGAAGGGCGTCGGCAGTTCCCGCAACGGGCGTGACAGCAAGGCCAAGCGCCTTGGACCCAAGCGCGCAGACGGGCAGTTCGTGCTCGCCGGCAACATCCTCGTGCGCCAGCGCGGCACCCATTTCCACCCCGGCACCAACGTCGGCCGTGGAAAGGACGACACGCTTTTCGCGCTGACGGACGGCGTGGTCCGCTTCGAAACCAAGCATCTTGGCAAGAAGCAGATCAGCGTCTACGAGCAGGATCAGGCCGCTGCGAACTGAGATAATCGCATCACAAGGCGCCGCTCCCTTTCGGGGCGGCGCTTCTTTGTTGTGAAAGCCGCCTATGTTATAATGGTTTTATGTATACGAGTTATGAGATGCAAAACGACACCCTGACCTTCCGCGGCATCGAGCGCCTCTCGCTCGCGCGCGCTGTGACCTGCGGGCAGAGCTTCCGCTGGCAGGCGCACGGCGCGGGATTTTGCGCTCCCGTTTGTGGGCGCATGGTGTACGCCGAGCAGGACGGGGATACGCTCATGCTATCCCCCTGCACGCAGGAGGACGCGCCGCTGTGGATTCGCTACTTTGACCTCGAGCGGGATTACGCCGCCATCGAGGATACGCTTCTGCCCAAGCTGGGCCTTTCGGCGTGCGTTGGCGCGGCCGCGGGCATACGCGTTTTTCAGCAGGATCCATTCGAGACGCTCATCACGTTCATCCTCTCGGCGAACAACAACATCCGCCGCATCACGGGCATCGTGGAGAGGCTATGCGAACGCGCCGGTGAGAAAACCGTCTTCGACGCTAAGGAATACTACCTCTTCCCCACCCCGCAAGCCCTTGCCGCGCTCTCGTTGGAGGACCTTCGCGCCTTGGGCGCAGGCTACCGCGCGCCGTATGTTTGCGCGTGCGCCGCGCGCGTGGCTGCCGGCTACGACCTTGAGGCGCTGCGCGGGAAGCCGCTCGAGCAGGCGCGTGAGGAGCTGCTCACCTTCCCCGGCGTAGGCCCGAAGGTAGCGGACTGCGTGCTGCTTTTTTCCTTAGGCCATGCAAACGCCTTTCCCGTGGACGTATGGATGAAGCGTGCCATGAAGGAGCTGTTCTTTGAAGGCGGCTCATACCGGCAACAGGAGCTTGAACAAGCGATACGCGCCTTGGGCAACGAGAGCGGCATCGTCCAGCAATATCTGTTCTATTACGCCCGGCTCACGAACCTTGGCAAGTAGCTTCCCCCGCGGGGCCGAGCCTGCCCTGCTCACGCAGCCAAGCAACCGTGTCGGCAAGGGTTTCGCGCATGGTGTAGCGCGGCTCGTAGCCAAGCTCCCGCTTCGCCTTCTCGCGTGAGAAGTTGGCGTTAGAATTGAGCGTATAGATCGAATACTTCGTAAACAGCGGCGGCTGGCGCAGAATGCGGTAATATGCCTCCGCCAGCGGCGCCACCGCGTTGATGAACCACAGCGGTAAAAAGCTCGTGACGCGTTTTTGCCCCGTTGTTTCGTGCAGCAGCTCCAAAAGCTCCGGCACGCTCGTGTAGCGGTTGGAGAGGATGTAGCATTCCCCGCGAGCGCCCTTTTCGCAGCAGGCAAGGATTCCCTCCACCACATCGCGCACATCCACGAAATCGTACCCGCCTTTGAGGCCGCTCGTGAGGCGGCGGTTGCAATAGTCGAGCACAAGCGTCGTCAGATGCCCGCGCCCGTTATCATACGGCCCGCAGATGCCCGAGGGGTGCACAACGCTCGCGTCGAGGCCGCGCTTGGCCGCCTCCAGCACGAGGCGTGTGGCCTCGGCCTTCGTTTTGGCGTACGCCCCTTCGACCAGCGTAGGCTCGAACAGGTCTGTCTCCGTTATGGTATAGCCTGCGGGTTTTTCTGGAATCGCGTGGACTGAGCTCACGTAAACGAGCTTATTGACGTTATGCTTCTGGCACATCGCAACGATGTTGCGCGTGCCCGTGACGTTGACGTTGCGCAGCAAAGGCGGAATCCGCGAGGCGATGGAAACGATGCCCGCCGCGTGAATGACGACAGCCTCA
>CAYNDC010000236.1:0-2391 GCA_964396085.1 uncultured Clostridium sp.
TCTCCGTGCTGCCGATAGGGACGAGCACGATTTCGTTGCGGCGGCGCTTCTCGATGAGCTTGGCGCGCGGGGTGTTTTGAATGTAGGTGTTGGCGACGCCCATCTCACAGGGCGTGCCGATGCCGTAATCATCCAGAATCGTCTGGATCTCCGCTTCGGAAGCGTCCCAAAGGCGCTTCTTCATGCGGCCGACCTTGCTATCCTCAAAGAAGATGTTCGGGTATTGTGTCGTGAGGTATTCCTTAAATGCCATAGCTGCCTCCTTTAGTCTTCCATCACGCAGGTGATCTTCATGTTGGTGCGATCCGTCTGCAGGGCGATGATGTTCTCGGGAACCTCCTCCAGGGAGATCGTCTTGGTGATCATGGGCAGCATGTTCATGCCGGAGGCCATGCTGCTGATGACACGCGGGAAGGTGCCGTCCCCCGAATGGCCTTGCGCGCCGACGATTTGCGCGCGGCGAACCTGGAGCACCTCGCCGGTAACGGGCATTTTCGCTTCCGCACGGGCGACGACGACGACCGTGGCGTTGAGCGCACGCCCCTCCCAGATGCACTGCTCGATGCCCGGGTACACGACGGTGGGAAGGCCCGTCGCTTCAAGGTAAAGGCTCGCGCCCATGCCGTCGGTGAGGCGCAAAACCTCCTGCGCGAAATCGACCTTTGTGGGATCGATGACGTAGTCCGCGCCCATCTTTTTCGCAAGCTCCGCACGTTCGGGCTGGGGCTCGGAGACGATCACAACCGCGCCGCCCATGCGCTTGAGCTCCGCACACGCGGCAAGCCCCACCGGGCCGGTGCCGCAGATGACCACATTGTCGCCGGGGCGGATGCCGCCGCCTCGCGCGATGACCGCGTTGTAACCGACCGAGCATGGCTCCACAAGCGAACCGGCAAGGAAGATATCCCTCTCATTCGCATACATGCGGCGCAGGGGTTCCAAACTCCACAGGCAACGATCCGGCAACACGATGTATTCGCAAAACGCGCCGTTTACGTTAAAACCGATCTCATCGAGGCGCTCGCAGTGGTTGGGATACCCATCCGCGCAAGGCTTGCAGGAGCCGCACCAGAGCATCTCCTCGGCGCAGACCATTTCGCCACCCACAAAGGGCTTGTTCGTTACCTTGTCCTTCGCGCCCGGGCCCGATTTGATGACTACGCCCGAAAGCTCATGGCCTAAAATGCAGGGGAAACCCGTCAGACCCGGATAGAAGATATAGCCATCCTCCTTCTTCTGGGCCATGTGAACGTCGCTGCCGCAGATGCCGCAGGCCTTGACCTTGATGAGCACCTGGCCGGGACCCGGCTCGGGAATATCGTATTCGTCGATGGTGATGTACGGGTCGCGCCAGACCTGGCTGCCCAGATACGTCTGCACATGGTCTACGTCCTTCGCGCCGAGCTTGAAGCCGGGCTTGGGGTCCCATGTCGCGTGAAGCGTCACGCCTCTCATCTTCTTGGCCATCTTCTTACCTCTTTCTTGCTTCTGGTTTATTTATTCAGCCCCGAAGGGGTTTGCCCGTAATCGCTGCGAGATGGCGCGAAATGTGCGAGCACAGCGCATCCGAATACGCCTGCCGCTCGCGCCGCCAGAGTGTATAGAGCCTTTGTTTGAGCGCAGCGTCGCCCAGCAAAAAACCGTAGGTGATGTGGATGAGTTGCCTCGCGTCGCCGTTGTCGAACAGCGCGGGCAGCTCGTCGTCTGCCAGCGCCGCAAGCGGCGGGATGTTAGAAAGGTTCGTGGTAACATGATAGTATTTTCGCGCCGCCTCGAAGCACTCCAGCGCGCGCGCATGGGCCTCGCGGTAGAGAGCAGGATCCTTTGCGGCAACGACCTTCATGGCCTCCAGCCAGCTTGTTCCCGCCGTTTTGAGGTGGACAGAGCCGTTTGTGTGTTTGGCGATGAGCGGAAAAACCGAAAACTTGTCGGACCCGGAGTGGATGGAGAGCTTGTAGCCGTATTCCCGCGCGAGATCCGCATGGACGGCGATTTCCCGCTCGAACTGCACGAGGTCGCCCCGATAATCCACGCCCTTTTGGAATTCGCCGCAAAAGCGCGGCGCAAGGCTTGCAAAGCGCACGCCGCGCGCTAAGAGTTCCTGTGCGATATAACGATGCTGCGCCGGCGTGGTGGGGGTATCCGTTTCGTCGATGGAGATCTCCAGATCCGCAGCGTAGCGGCCGCCTTCAAAAAACGCCGCGTAGACACGCGCTGCAAACGCGATCGCGTCGTTATAGATATCCGGGGCGCTCGTGGCTTCTTTGTGGATGTAGTCGCTGCAATCCAGTGTGATCATCGTGCAGCCCGCTTCGAGCGCCGCGGAGATATCCTCAAACGTTTTGAGATGATCGCCATCCGCGCCGAACCCCTTTCGGAAGCCCGCGCGGA
>CAYNDC010000237.1:0-2367 GCA_964396085.1 uncultured Clostridium sp.
GAAATCCCTAAGCGACCTGCTGCGCGGCAAACAGGGCCGCTTCCGCCAGAACCTTTTGGGCAAGCGCGTGGATTACTCCGGCCGCAGCGTTATCGTCGTGGGACCGGAACTTAAAATGTACCAGTGCGGCCTGCCCAAGGAGATGGCGCTGGAGCTGTTTAAGCCTTTCGTGATGAAGAAGCTCGTCGAGGATGGGCTTGCGCACAATATCAAGAGCGCCAAGCGCATGGTCGAGCGCGTTCGCCCCGAGGTTTGGGATGAGCTTGAAATCGTCATCCAGGACCATCCGGTGCTTTTGAACCGCGCGCCTACGCTGCACCGCCTGGGCATCCAGGCGTTTGAGCCGATTCTCGTCGAGGGTCGCGCGATCAAGCTGCATCCGCTCGTATGTACCGCCTTCAACGCCGACTTTGACGGCGACCAGATGGCAGTGCACGTACCCCTTTCGGTGGAGGCGCAGGCTGAGGCGCGCTTCCTCATGCTTGCCTCCAACAACATTTTGAAACCCCAAAGCGGCCTGCCGGTCGTGGAGCCGAACCAGGATATGGTCATCGGCTGCTATTACCTTACCCTCCAGCGCGACGGCGATAAGGGCGAGGGGAAGGCCTTCGCCAGCGAGGACGAGGCCACGATGGCCTATCAGGCGGGGGATGTTACCCTTCACGCCAAGGTCAGGGTGCGCGTTGAGCGCATGTGGCAAGGCGAGATGCGCCGCAAGGTCATCGAAACCTCCATCGGCCGATTGATCTTTAACAACGCCATTCCGCAGGATCTGGGCTTCGTCGATCGCACGAAGGAAGAAAACATCTTCCTGCTCGAGGTCGATAAGATGGTAGTCAAATCAGACCTTAAGGCTATCGCCGACCGGTGCTACCGTCGCTACGGCGCGAGTGTCACCAGCGAGGTGCTCGATAACATCAAGGCATTGGGCTTCCGTTATTCCACGCTCGGCGGTATCTCCGTCGGCTTCCAGGATATGGTGGTGCCCAAAGAGAAGCAGGGGATCCTTGACGAGGCGGAGGCGCAGGTTTCTGACGTCGACGAGCTCTTCCGCGACGGTATGCTCAGCGAGCAGGAACGCAGGAGCAAGGTCATCGATATCTGGAGCAACGCGAACGTCCGTGTGACGGACGCTCTCATGAAGACCCTTACGGTCGATAACCCGATTTTCATGATGTCCAACTCCGGCGCGCGCGGCAGCAAGAACCAGATCAGCCAGCTGGGCGGCATGCGCGGCCTGATGGCCGATCCTTCCGGCCAGATCATCGAGGTGCCTATCCGCGCGAACTTCCGCGAGGGACTCACGGTGCTCGAATTCTTCATCTCCTCCCACGGTGCGCGCAAAGGCCTGGCGGATACGGCACTGCGTACGGCGGACTCGGGTTACCTGACCCGCCGCCTTGTGGATGTTTCGCAGGATGTGATCGTGCGTGAGGAAGATTGCTTTACCGCGCGCGGTGAGACCCCCAAGGGCATGGTTTTCGAGGCTCTGATGGACGGCAACAAGGTCGTTGAGAGCTTTGGCGAGCGCATACTCGGCCGCTACGCGGTGGAGGACGTGCTCGATCCCCAAACGGGCGAGGTGCTCTGCCCCGAAAACGAAATGATCAATTATGACCGGCGCGACCGGATCGTGGCCGCAGGCATCAGCTCCCTCACTTGCAGGAGCGTGTTCACCTGCCGCAGCGAGCGCGGCATATGCGCCAAGTGCTACGGCGCCAACATGGCCACCGGCGGCGAGGTCAACATCGGCGAGGCCGTCGGCATCATCGCGGCGCAGGCCATCGGCGAGCCGGGCACACAGCTGACGATGCGAACCTTCCACACCGGCGGCGTAGCCAGCGTCGAGGATATTACACAGGGTCTCCCGCGCGTCGTTGAAATTTTCGAGGCGAGGAAGCCCAAGGGCCTTGCGGTCATCAGCGAAATCAACGGCACGGTTTCCATCAGCGAGGGCAAGCGCCGCGAGGCGATCATCAAGAACGACGAGGGAGAGGTTGAAAAGTATCTTATCCCCTTCGGCTCGAAGCTACGCGTGCGCGAGGGCGACGTCGTGGGCGCAGGAGACGAACTGACCGATGGCTCGATCAACCCCAACGACATCCTCAAAATCAAGGGCGTCAAGGGCGTGCAGGCGTATATGCTCAAAGAAGTACAGAACGTCTACCGCATGCAGGGCGTGGAAATTGCCGATAAGCACGTGGAGATCATCATCCGCCAGATGCTCAGGAAGGTCCAGATCGAGGACGCGGGCGAGACGGAGATGCTCCCGGGCGAGCTCGTGGATATCTTCCGCTTCGAGCGTGAAAACGAGGAGATGGTCGAACGGGGCATGCAGCCCGCCGTCGCCAAGCGCAAGCTTCTTGG
>CAYNDC010000238.1:0-295 GCA_964396085.1 uncultured Clostridium sp.
TTCGTCGGGCCGCTGGTGTTCGGCACCATTTCCTACCGCATGCACAACTGGTACGCCAACCGTGGGGTCGAGGGCGCGCTCTCTGAGCAGTACGGCCTTCTCTGGGCAATCGGGTCGATCGTCGTCTTCCTTGTGGTCGGCGCGCTCTTCCTGCTCCTGGTCAAGCGTGTAAAGGGCGGCGCTTCCGTCAAGGAGTAACTTGCGCTCATTCCCGGCTTTGGCTTATATGACAACGACGGCCTCCGCTCAAGCGGAGGCCGTATGGTTCATTGACGCAGCAAGGGTCACATGGCGG
>CAYNDC010000238.1:305-2352 GCA_964396085.1 uncultured Clostridium sp.
CGGTATTGTTTTGTTTTAGCGCGCGTTGTAGCGGCTGATGGCCAGCGTGAGCAGGTCCATCGCGCGCTCTATATCGCGGCAGTTGAGCACGTATGCGAGGCGCACTTCGTTGCGGCCAAGGCCGGGCGTAGCGTAGAAGCCCGCGCCCGGGGCATACATGACGGTTTCGCCGTTATCGGAAAAGTCGGTCAAGAGCCACGTCTGGAACGCATCCGTGTCGTCAACGGGAAGCTTGGCCATTACGTAGAACGCGCCTTTTGGCTCCTTGCATACCACGCCGGGGATCGCAGAGAGCTTGTTGTAGATCGCGTCCCGGCGGCAGCGATATTCCTCGCGCGTCTCGGCAAAATAATCCGAACCCACGCCGTAGAGCGCGGCGGAAGCCACCTGATCGAGGGTAGCCACAGAGAGACGCGCTTGGCAGTATTTGAGCGCGTGCTGCTGAAGCGCATGATTGCGCGTAATCATTGCGCCGATGCGCGCGCCGCAGGCGCTAAAACGCTTGGAAACGGAGTCCACGATGATGGCGTTGTCTGCAATATCCTCAAACTCGCCTATGGAAGCGAGCTTCTCGCCGCCGTACACGAACTCGCGGTAGACTTCATCGCCAATGAGGAAGAGGTTGTGTTCACGCGCGATATCGGCCATCAAACGCAGCTCCTCGGGGCTGAGCACCGTGCCCGTGGGGTTGCCCGGGTTCGTGAAGAGGATGGCACGCGTGCGCTCGTTGATGAGCGGCTCGATCTTCTCGCGGGAAGCGAAGTGATAACCTTCCTCGGCTGTGGTGTGGACGGGCCGGATGCTCGCGCCCGTTAAGTTGACGAACGTGAGGTAGTTGGGATAGAACGGCTCGGGCACGATGATCTCGTCGCCCTCCTCAAGGATGCTGTTGAGCGCGATCGTAAGCGCCTCACTGCCGCCGGTGGTGATGAGGGTATCGCTGGCGGCGTATTCAATGCCGATGCCGCTGTAATACTTACGCACAGCCTCGATCATATCCGGAATGCCGGGGGAAGGGGCGTAGGCGAGCACCGGCTGGCGGAAATTGCGCAGCGCGTCAAAATAGGCCGGCGGGGTGGCAATGTCGGGCTGGCCGATGTTGAGATGGTAGATCTTGATGCCTCTCTTGTTGGCTTCTACCTGGTAGGGGTAGAACTTGCGGATGGGCGACAGGGAGCACTTTTCGATTTTGCTTGAGAATTTCATGGCTTCCTCCTACATTGTGCGTTTTTATCCCTTAGAACCTCGTGTTGGTTTCAACTCCCGGATGCGGGTGAGGGGGCGGGCGCGCCGCCGGTACCCTTGATCGTTTCCCCCTGCACGGCGCGGTATGTATCCTGGTAGAGCGCTTCGCTCGATTGGAGCTCGCCGTTGAGGTACGTGTCCCGATAGGCCGTGGCTACTACGCCGTCGCGCGCGACGATCGTTTCTTCAACGAAATCCGCGGGCTTGGTTGTGTCGTATACGATCGTAACGGTGGAAGGAAGGACCTCATCCTTCACGCCGCGTATCTGATAGGTGATCCCCTGGGGCAACGGCTTGCCGTAGATGGAAACGGTGCAGGTGTAGTTTTCCTGGTCGCAATAAACGAAAAAGTAAAGCGTGTGGCCTGTGTTGTTCACAAAGCTCAGGCTCTTGCCGCTTTCGACCGTTCCGGTCACGGTGCAGTCCAACCCGGTATCCACATAGCTGGAGGGCCAGGAGTGATGCTTGCGCTCGATGATCGATATGCCCTCGAGGTTCTGCGCGAGCACCTCCTCGATGGTGGAACCCCGCTGCATGGATGCGCCCGCACACAGCAACGCGTTGTAGAGCGTGGTCGAAACCTGGCAGATGCCGCCGCCGGCCTCATCCTCATAACGGCTGCCGCTCACGATGCCCGGCGCCAGAGGCCAGCCATCCTGCTCGGTGCGCGGGCCGATGAATGCGTTGAAGTTGAACTCCTCCTGGTCTTTAACGGTCATGCCGTTGAGCATCGTCGAGGCGCGCTGGATGTTGCCCACGCGCTTTTCGTTGCGCGCGGCCCTGCTGCCGCCAAAGCTCGTTT
>CAYNDC010000239.1:0-2330 GCA_964396085.1 uncultured Clostridium sp.
TACGCGCCTTAAGCGCGTCGTCAAGCCCCTTAAACGGCTCATCGAGCACGAGCGCGTCTCCGCCATAGCGCAGCGCACGCGCAATCGCCACGCGCCTTTGCATGCCGCCCGAAAGGACAGCAGGCAATTTGAGCGCGGACTCGGATAGCTCCACCGCTGCGAGACATTCTTCCACCGTGCGCGCGCCTTCGACAAGGGCGATGTTCCCTGCGGCGTCCAGCCAGGGCAAAAGCCGGTCCTCCTGAAAGACGACGGAGACCCTCTTTCCCTCCATGCCCGAAAAGCCTCCGCGGGCGGGGGAGAGGAGGCCCGCAAACAAACGCAGCAGCGTGGTCTTGCCGCTGCCCGAGGGGCCGAGCAATGCGATCACGCCGGAATCCGGCAGCGTTGCGCTGAGGTTTTGGAACACGATCTTTTCCCCGCGCGCGAGGGTGATGTTATCAAGTACGATCAAGCGTGAACCTCCTAAGAAGCCGCAGCATCACCCGTTCGAGCGCGATGCTCAGGAGGACAACAGCGGCGGTCCAGGCGAAAAGCTCCGGCGTTTCCAAGTAGAGTTTGCTCTCAAACAGGCTCTGGCCGATGGAATAGCGGCTGTTTGCAATGACCTCCGCCGCGACGCCGCTTTTCCAGGCAAAGCCGAGGCCCGTCATGCACGCGGCGACGAACTGACTCGCCGTGCCCGGCGCGTATAGCTTCGTGAGCCGACGAAGCGGCGGAACATGGAAGGTGCGCGCCATCTCAACCAAAAGCGGGTCCACCGCACGGATGCCCGCGCGCACATTCGCCCAGAAGATGGGAACGACCACGAGGAAGGCGATGAACGCGGGCGTGAGGGAGCTGGTGAGATAGAGCAGCACCAAAATGATAAAGCTCGTTACCGGCGTCGCCTTAATGATCGAGCGTAGCGGCGCGAGCAGCTCGTCCGCAACGGATGAAACTGCCGTGAGCGCGCCTAAGAGCGAGCCGATGATCATGCCCGCCGCAAAGCCGCCCAGCACGCGAAGAAAGGTCATGAGAATGGAGAGGTAAAAATCCTTTGTTTGTGCAAGGGCGAAGATGGCCTTTAGCGTATCCAGCGGCGAGGGAAGGATAAACACTCTGCCAACCGCCGCCGCGGCGATAGCCCAAACGGCGAGGTAGCAGAGTGTTATCCCGATTGCTTTGAGGATGCGGCGGGTCATTTTCCGCCGTAATAGAAGTCGTCGCCCACGAGCGCGCCGCCCACGCTCTTGGGGTTGGCGTCGAAGAGCACCTTGAGCATGGCATCCGCCATCGTGCGCGCCTCGGCGCCCGCAACGTAAACGATGTTGCTCTTTTCAATGGCGGCCTCGGCCATCGCTGCCTTTTCCATGACGCCGTAGGTTTCCATCAGCGCTGCAGCCTCGGCATGGTTTTCGTTGACGAACTTCACGGAAGCCTCATAGTCCTTGAGGAAAGCTTTGACGGCCTTTTCGTTCTCGTTCAAATATTCCGTGCGCACCACAAGGCAGCCCTGCACGGGCGCGATACCTGTTTTCTCCTGCCAGAGCGCGTTCAGGTCAAGCGCAACGCGCACGGCGCTGTTCTTCATCAAAACGCTCGTCACGTTGGGTTCGGGCAGCATGCCAAGCGTCGCATCGCCGGTGGCCATAAGGGTCGCAAGCTCGCTGTGCTCAGCTTTATATTCGACTGTTACGCTATCCGTCAAACCGTACTGCGCGAGCAGGTAGGAGAGCATGTATTCCGGCGTGGATGCCTGGCCTGTGGCGTAGAGGGTTTTGCCCGCGAGATCGTCAATGGTCTGGATCGTATCGCCGTTCTCGAGGATGTAGAGCACGCCCAAGGTGTTGACGGCCAGCAAAGTGACGCCGCCTTCGGTCTTGTTATACAAAACGCTTGCAAGGTTGAGGGGCACCGCGGCGATGTCTGTCTCAGCGTTGATGAGCTTGGCTGATACATCGTCCGGCGCGCCGGAGAGCGCGATGTCGTACTTGCCCTTGTATTCCTCGCCCATGAGCTGGGTCATACCCATGCCCGTTGGGCCTTTGAGGCCTGAGATGCGGATGGGTTCCTGCGTTCCGGTATTCGCGCAGCCGGCAAGGAGCGCCGCCATCAGCGCGAGGGTGAGTGTGAGGGATAGAAGTTTCTTCATGGTGTGATGTCCTCCGTGTTGGTTATAGTTAGAGTTTTTCCATCTCGTTTGAGTCGGCCTTCGGCCTCGAGCGCATCGAGCGCGCGGTAGAGCGTCGCCCGGCTGATGCACAGCGCGTCCGCAAGCGCCGTATAGCCCATGGAGAGCGTGAGCTTTCCGTTCTGGGCGCCAAGGGTTAGGTAGTTCATCAGTTTCT
>CAYNDC010000240.1:0-2327 GCA_964396085.1 uncultured Clostridium sp.
GCTGCATCAGCAGCACTTCGTTGATCGCCGGGCCGGCATCGGCGGGCTCGGCGGCGGGCTGGGCGATGGCGGGCGCGGGGCGCGCGGGCGGCTGCGCGGCGGCGCTCAGTCGCTCGATGGCATCCGCGACGTCTATGCCGCACAACGGCCCCTTTTGGAGGGCCATGAGCACGTAGAACATGGATTCCGTAAGAATCTCCAAGGCTTTTCTTGGCATGCCGGCCTCCGCATAAATATCGTTACACGATATCATCTAACGATATTATAATCGTCCCGCCGCGCCGCCGTCAAGGCTGCGGGAAACTTTCTTTGTTTGCGCAAGGCCGCACCCTGTGCTATTCTTAAAGAAAACAGCCGTCGGCGTCAGGAGGTGAACCCCATCAAAATACAGGAATCCGCCGAGATGTACCTGGAAACCATTCTAATGCTCAGCCAGAACAACCCCAATGTGCGCTCGATCGACGTTGTGGGTGAGCTGGAGTTTAAAAAATCGAGCGTGAGCGTCGCCATGAAAAAGCTGCGTGAGAACGGCTACATCGAAATGGACGCTGAAGGGTACATCACCCTCACGGCGAGCGGCCGCGCCATCGCACAGACCATCTACGAGCGGCACACGTTCCTCTCCCGCTGGCTCATGGAGCTTGGCGTCGCGCAGATGACCGCCATCGAGGACGCCTGCCGCATGGAACACGTCATCAGCCCGGAAAGCTTTGCGGCGATTAAGCGTTTTTTCGAGCAGGCAGAGCGCCAGGGCCATGAGAACCAAAAGGCTCAGGAGCTGCGCCCCTGAACCTTCGTATGAGGCCACAGGCCTCAAGAACCCAGCTATCCGAAATCAAACAACCTATCTTCCATCTTCCCCCGGCTCCGGCCAGGGGATTGTTTTATTGACTCCATGCGTGCGCGGCTGCTTTTGCATGGGCGGGAAGCTGCTCCACGCGCGAAAATCATACACAAGCGCTGCCGCAAAAACCGCAAGCCCCAGCGCCGTGCCGATCCATCCCGACCAACCAAAGGCATCTTCAACATTCAGCGCGAGTTGAAACGCGAGTTCACACGCGAGCGCGACGAGCAAGCCGACAATCGGCTTCCCCTTGGAGATCAGGTGCGCGAGCAGCACGGCGAAGGAAACCTCCACAAGCGCGAGCAACAGCTGCGCGGCGTTCTGTGCGAGAAGCAAGGCCGAGGTTGCGTAATCTGCGCCAGCCGCAAGAAGGGCAAAGCTCGTCCACGCCGCGCCAAACGCCCTGTAAGCGAACAGCGGCATAGCAATGCCCAGCCCAAAGGCAAGCGCCTCATACGCGCTCCTGCGCGTTTTGAGCGGTTTTTTGAGCACGAAGAACATCGACCCGCTCATGAGGATGCCCGTTGCAATGGCGAGGTAGAGGGCGGCGACATCATCCCCGATGAACGGACGGCCGGCTGCGGCTTTGACGAGCGCGTTGATGAGCAGCAGCAGGAAGGAGGCTCCCAGGTTGCCCAAAAGCATGCAAAAGCCGCCAAGCAGCAGCGGGAGAAAGAAGGGGACGTGCGCCTTTGCGAGATAGATCAGCGCGAGGACGAACCCCGCCACGGAGCCTGCGGCCAAAGCGATGCCGAGCATGGACAATAGCATGTGCGTACCTCAAAGACGATGTTGAATAAAAGCGGCGCGCCGCAATGGGCGCGCCGCCGGTGGCTGATGTTGTTAAACGAGCTCGATGACGGCCATTTCCGAAGCGTCGCCGCGGCGGGGCCCGAGCTTATAGATGCGGGTGTAGCCGCCCTTGCGCCCGTCATACTTGGGCGCGATCTCGCGGAAGAGCTTCTCCACCACAGGGTGGGGGGTCTCCTGCATGCGCTCGGCGTACTCCTTCTTGGTCTCCTTCTCGTTGCGGGGAAGGGGCATGTTGTAGAGATAGGCGATGATCTGCCTGCGGGCATGGAGTTTGCCGGGCAGGTCGTTGGTCTTTTCGACCTTGACGATCTGCTGCTTCTCGTTGCGGGTTTCCTTCTCAACGGTAACGGTGTTCTTATATTCGCTGACAGCCAAAGTCATGAGCTTTTCCGCGATCGGACGCACTTCCTTGGCGCGGGCTTCGGTGGTGACGATCTTGCCGTTCCACAGAAGCGCCGTCGTCAGATTCCTGAGCATGGCGTTGCGCTGGTCGCTCGGCCTGCCAAGCTTACGGTTGGGCATATCCTAAAATCCTCCTTCGTTAATCTTCGTTGTGCCGGAGCGACAGGCCCAGCCCGCTGAGCTTCTGCTGAACCTCCTCGAGCGACTTGCGGCCGAGGTTGCGCACCTTCATCATTTCTTCCTCATTGCGCTGCACGAGTTCTTCGAC
>CAYNDC010000241.1:0-2315 GCA_964396085.1 uncultured Clostridium sp.
TGACCATCGAGCGGGCGACGTAGTTGGTCGTATAGCCCATCTCGCGGCAGATTTTTAGCACGCGCTGGCGCGTCTCCTCTCCGATTTCCGGGCTTCCGGAAATCGCACGGGAGACGGTCGCATAGGAAACGTCGGCCACCTTGGCGATATCCTTAATCGTGACATTCTTCATGAGGCTGCACGCTCCATTGGAAAAAGTCATTAAACATGCTGCAAACGTTTACGGGCATAAGCAAATATTACTATAATGAAGCGCGCTTGTCAATGCGCAAATGCATCCGGCCGGCTCGGCGCGACTTGCTAAAAAACACGCTATAAAAGGCTTATTATTGTTGACAAAGCGCGAAGCGTGCATTACAATAACAATACTTGAAAATGGCCGCAAACGTTTGCGAGGAATATTACACGCGCGGGGGCACGACATGATTCAAGCTGTTTTGTTCGATATCGGCGGCACGCTCCATACCGTTCGCAACTCGCCGGCTTTGGCTGCGGCGTTCGCCGTGCGCCTGATTGACCGGCTTGCGGTTTACGGCATCGAGATCCCATCGCCGCCGGAAGAGTTCGTGCGCACGCTCCACGCCAACGCGGAGGCCTATAAGAGCTGGAGCGAACAGACGCTTGCCGAACTGCCCGCAGCGCGCATTTGGAACGAATACTACCTCGCGCCCTACAACATCGGCGAGGAGCGGCTCGCCCCCATCGCGGAGGAGCTGAGCTTTTTATACGATTATGAGCGCGTGTGCAACCTGCGCCGCCCCGGCCTCACCGAAACGCTCAAGGAGCTTGACGCAATGGGCCTGCGTCTTGGCGTTGTGAGCAACATCATTTCCACCTCCTTCGTGCCGCATATTCTGCGTGAGTACGGGGTCGACCATATGATGCAATGCGTCGTGATGTCGAGCGCCGCGGGCATTCGCAAGCCGGACGCGCGCATCTTTGAGATTGCGATGCGCGAGCTTGGCGTTTCCCCGGATGCGACCGCTTACGTGGGGGACACTCTTTCGCGCGACGTGCTCGGTGCGCGAAACGCCGGGCTTGCCCTGATGATTCAAATCGAAAACCCCGCCATCGCCCATAGGGACGAGAAGTACCTCGAGCGGGGTCTTGAGCCGGACTATTTCATTCGAGAGCTGCTCGAGGTGCCGGAGATTATCCGCGCCTATAACGGTTCTCATCGATAGAGAGAAACGAAAACGGAGGGCTGAAGCATGATCGACACCATTTTCTTCGACATCGGCAACACGCTTCGCGTCGTCGTCAAGGACAAGGATTTCTCGCAGGCTGCGGAGGCGGAACTCATGCGGCTTGTAGGCGCGCGGGAGGAGCATGACGCTTTCTTTGAAAAGCTTACGGCCAACTGGAACGTTTACCGCAACGCGGCCAAAGGCGGCGCGCTCGAGGCCTCCGAAATGGAGCTGTGGAGCCAGCATCTTCTGCCCGATTATCCCGCGGAGCACATCTGCGCCGTGGCGGGCCGCCTCACGCGGCTGTGGCGGGATCATGACGGACGAAGGGTCGCCCGCCCTGATGTGAAGGCTACGCTCGAGGAACTCTCCCGGCGCGGCTATACGTTGGGCATCATCGCCAACACCATCACGGAAACGGAGATCCCCGACTGGATGATCGAAGACGAAGTCTCCCATTACTTTAAAACCGTCATCCTCTCCTCGAAGGTCCGCCTGAGGAAGCCGGATCCCGCGATCTACGCGCTCGCCGCGCGGGCCATCGGCAAGCCGCCGGAGAACTGCGCGTATGTGGGAGATAATCCCGTTCGCGATATCGAGGGCGCCAAGGGCGCGGGATATTCGATGGTCATTCGCATCGACGAGCCGGAAACGATCAAAAACGAGCCGCAGGAGATCAGCAACCGCGCGGATCATACGATCCTCGAGATTTCGCAGCTCCTGGGCATCTTCCCGCCGCTTGGCGCGTAAGCGAAAGGAAGGGGAATATGCAGGCGGAAAACAGGCAGTTCGAAGCGATCTTCTACGATCTTGGCGGCACGCTGCGCCTGGTCGAACGCGATGCAGCCTTTGAAGCGAGCGCTCGCAGGCGCATTGCCGAGCTTTGCGGCGAAACAGGCGACGCCGATGCGTTTTGCAAGGCGCTCGACGAGCGCTACGAGGGCTATCGCAAATGGTGTTTTGAAACCATGCGCGAGGCGCCTGAGCAGGAGCTTTGGACCAAATGGCTGGTACCGGAGTATCCGCGCGACCTCATTTTGAACAACGCGGTCGAGCTGACGATCGAGTTTCGCAACAAGGACGGCCGCCGCGTGGTCGCGCCAAACGGCGCGCAATCGATCGCGGATC
>CAYNDC010000242.1:0-2299 GCA_964396085.1 uncultured Clostridium sp.
CGTCAACGACAGCCAACTTCCAGAGGCGAACGGAGACACCTATGGCGTCCCACGGAATAACCTGTACCTCGTTCTTGATCCCGCCGACAGCAAGTACAAGGCGACGGTGAAAGCCGATATTGAACCCGCCAGCGTAAGGCCGCAGATTGTTGCAGCCGTCTATGCCGGTAGCGGCAAGGTGTCGGGGAGTGACAAGGCATTCGATACCAGTGGCGAGTGCGCTCTTGAGTTCGCCCATACGGGCACGGATATTCAGAACTTCACGGTCAAGGTGGGATTCGACGCGAACAGCAACAGTCAACTGGACCCAAGCGAAATCCTGCCCTTCGTTGTCAAGAACACGACCACCGGCCAGGCTATCGGCGATCCGATTGTCCAGGGAAGCAGTGGCAGCCGATACACATCGGCCAAGGATAGCGTGGACGATATCGTCAACGGAGATTGGACTACGCCCGGATGGTTGACAAGTTTTGTGTTGCCGCACGCCAAGCGGCTTCTTCAGATTTTTCGTGATGGGAACGCATCAGGAGTTCCATCCGACAAGCAACCGACCAGTTCTTCAAGTACGAGTTTCAATGCGTTCACCGGCTACTTCGCCGAGCGCGGCCTCGAGCCCTACTCGGACGAGGACTACTTCCGATACATCGACGGCAAGCCGCGCGCCGTGCTCCTTCGGTTTCTTGCGCACGAACAGCGCCGGCACGGGCCGCCCCTTGAGCCATGACGCCTGCGCGATGGCGCCGGCGATCGCGATGTTGAGCGCCTCGGTCGCATTGCAGGTGAACGCGACATGATCCGCACGCGGGCAACCGAAGAGCTGTGCGAGCCGCTCGCGCGCGCCATAGATCGCACGCGCGGCCGCAAGCGCGCCCTCGTGAACGCCGCGCGCGGCGTTGCCCGCGCGATTGAGCGCCTGCACCAGCGCCTGCGCAACCTCCGGTGGTTTGTGCAGCGTGGTCGCCGCATTATCGAGATAAATCATGGTTTGATGACCTTCCCCGCGCGGCCGAGCGTTTCAACGATGTCATACATGTTGCAGACCTTCCCCACTGCGAGCTTTTGTGTCAACCCATAATAGTTGAGGCAGGTGCCGCAGGTCATGATCGTGACGCCCTCGGCCTCCATGCGCCTGAGGTCCTCCACGAAGGGCGAGCCTTCGACGGGCAGCGTCGCGCCGCCGTTGTAGAAGAGCACGGCAAAGGGGAGCGTCTCCAACTGCGAAATCGCGTAGAGAAATCCCTTCATGAGGGTATTGCCCAACTCGTCATCCCCCCGTCCCATCGAGGCGCTGTCGACCGCGACGACAAAATCTCCCTTTGCGGGGGGCGCGCAGAAAATCTCCGGCGCGTTCGCCGGAATCTTCCCCGGGGAGGGTACTTCCATCGTCACCGCATAGCACCCGCCGCCGCGGTCCTCGCTGTGCGCCGCGAGGCCTCTGCCGGAGGCGAGCCGCAAAAGGTTCTCCACGGCCGCGCCCTCGTCGACCTGCACCTCGAGCACGCCGGGTTCCTTCATCGAATCGAGCGCCTTCATCGCCTTCACGACGGGAACCGGGCAACGATCCCCCAGCGCGTTGATCACAAGCTTATTCATGGCCTTTTCCTTCCCTGCGGGATAGCGCAAAGCGCGCCGCGTTACTTTCCTCATTAGAATATCCCCCTGCCTGCTGCTTGTCAAGAAACGGCCTAGGCGCTGTGCAGCGCCGGTAAAGCCTGTTATACTGTGCATTGCGACACGAACGGCATACGCGTGAAACGCATAAAACGAGGGATGGCATGAGCGAAACCCTCGTGACGGAATTCCTCTGCGATAAAATTGTGGTGTTCCGCAACAGCATCGATGCCACCGACCCGGCACAAAAGCAACGGGCAGATGCGCAAAAAGCGCCATGAACGCGCGCTTGCCAAAACGCCCGGAGAATCTCAAAAATCTCGTGTTTTAGGGCTAAACTTTTGTTGACACCCCATACTCCCTGTGATAGAATGCTTTGGTAAGCCGCTCCGCGCCGGCTTTTTAAGTGTGGTGAGAACCACCGCCGTTTGCGGGCGAGACTGTGATCAGGAGGTGCAATCAGTGTACGCGATCATTCGTACGGGAGGCAAGCAGTACAAGGTCGAAGCAGGAGACGAGATCCTCGTTGAAAAGCTCGAGCTTGAGGACGGCAGCAAGGTCTCCTTCGAAGTGTTGATGCTTTGCGATGGCGAGAGCGTGACGGTGGGCAAGCCCGTCGTCGAGGGAATCTTCGCCAAGGGCGAAGTCGTCGAGCAGACCAAGGGCAAAAAGCTTATCGTTTTTAAGT
>CAYNDC010000243.1:0-2298 GCA_964396085.1 uncultured Clostridium sp.
TTTCTTTGACCAGCTCAAATCAAGAAGCCGGGGCTATGCATCCTTCGATTATGATTTAAAGGAATATGTGCGCTCGGACCTCGTCAAACTCGACTTTTTGCTCAACGGGGACCTTTGCGACGCGCTTTCGACCATCGTCCATCGCGATAAGGCGTATGCCAAGGGCCGAGCGGTCGCGGAGAAGTTGCAGGAGGTCATCCCGCGCCAGCAGTTTGAAATCCCGATTCAGGCGGCCATCGGCGGCAAGATCATCGCGCGCGAAACCGTGCGCGCCGTGCGAAAGGATGTGCTTGCCAAGTGCTACGGCGGCGACATCACGCGCAAGAAGAAGCTGCTTGAAAAGCAGAAGGAGGGCAAGAAGCGCATGCGCCAGATCGGCACGGTAGAGCTGCCCAGCGAAGCCTTCATGAGCGTCCTGCGCATCAACTGACATGGCGGGAATATACATCCACATTCCTTTTTGCGCGGCCAAATGCCGCTATTGCGATTTCGTTTCCTTTGCCGATTGCGCGGGACACGACGCATACCTCGATGCGCTCATAAAGGAGGCGGCGCTTAATAGCGAAGCACTCCCCGAGCGTGCATACGACACGGTTTTTCTCGGCGGCGGAACGCCCTCGGTGCTCCCTGCAAGCGCGATATCCCGCATACTTGCGGCGCTATCTCGCCTATTCTCCATCGCGCCGGAGGCGGAGATCACGATCGAAGCCAACCCCGGTACGCTCGATCGGGAGAAACTCCTGGCCTATCGAAACGCGGGAATCAACCGCTTATCGCTCGGGCTGCAAAGCGCGAATGACCGGCTTTTAAAAACCCTTGGGCGCATCCACACATACGAGCAGTTCCTTGAAAGCTTTCGTCTTGCGCGCGAAGCCGGTTTCTCAAACGTCAACGTGGATATCATGTACGGCCTGCCGGAGCAGACGCCGGAGGATTACCGCCAAACCATCGAGATGCTCGCCGCGCTCGCGCCCGAACACATCAGCGCGTATTCGCTCATTCTTGAGGAAAACACGCCGCTTTATACGGATGTCAACGGCGGCGCAGAGAGCCTGCCCGACGAGGACTCCGTGTATGATATGCATCGGCAGGGCATGGCGCTCTTGAACAAGCTTGGCTATCAGCGTTATGAAATTTCGAACTACGCCAAGCCCGGCTACGAATCGCGTCACAATCTCAACTACTGGAACAATGGGGAGTACCTCGGCCTGGGCCTCGCGGCACATTCGGCGATGCGTGTCGAGGGGCAATGGCTTCGTTGGGAGAACACGAAGCGCCTTGAGGATTACATTCAGTCCGCAATGCGCGGCGAACGCCCTCTTTTGGGCGCGCCGCAACCGATTCCCCGCGAGGAAGAGATGTTCGAAACCGTCATGCTCGGACTTCGCAAAACACAAGGCGTTTCGGATGCGGCGTTTCGCGCCCGCTTTGGTATCGGCATGGGCGAGGCATTTGCAAAGGCCATTAAACGGCTTTTCGAAAAGGGCTGGTTGGTTTATGAAAACGGGTTTTATCGCTTGACGGATCAGGGGCTGGATTTTCAGAATGCCGCGCTGCTTGAGATGATGTAGCGGGGAACAAATCATTTTAATATCACCGTTTTGTCACATTAGCCGCCCGCATACGCCTTGACAAAAAAGGCTTGGGGCGGTATATTTTACCCATGGTTTAGCACTCGTTGCATGCGAGTGCTAACATTCGGAAGAGGCGTATGCATCGGAAAGGAGGGGGCGCGATGGAGCTTGACGCGAGAAAGCTGCGCATATTGCAGGCGATCATCGACGACTATATTCTTACAGCCGCGCCGGTGGGCTCGCGGGCGATTGCCAGGCGCGGCGACATCAGCCTTTCCTCCGCGACGATTCGCAACGAGATGAGCGACCTTGAGGAGATGGGTTTCCTCGAGCAGCCGCACACCTCGGCGGGACGCATCCCCTCCGATAAAGCGTATAGGCTTTACGTGAACAGCATCATGCACCGCGCGATGCTCACGGGCGACGAAATCGCCGTCATCCGCAGCCATTACGCGCAGCGCTACAGCGATGTGGACGAAATCGTCAAGCAGACGGCGAACGTGCTCTCGAGCATCACCAAATACCCCTCGATGGTGCTCGCGCCGCGGCTGCACGCCGCGCGGCTGAGATATCTCCACATCGTGCCGCTCGCCGACGACCGGGCGCTGCTCGTGATCGTGACGGACGCGGGACTCGCGCGCGATTTTTCCATCCGCATGCCAAAGAGCCTCGACGCGGACGAGACGGAGAAACTCTCCCGTTTGCTCAACCGCCGTTTGGCCGG
>CAYNDC010000244.1:0-2288 GCA_964396085.1 uncultured Clostridium sp.
GCGTTGGGAAGCCCAAAGGCCTCCGCTTTGGCAAACAGCTCCCGCATGCGCGCGAAGTGCCCTCGCGCATCCGCCTCGCCCACATCAGGAGGGATGCACATCAGGCCCCGTACGCGCACGCCGGGCAGCGCGGCGATTCCTTCGAGGAAACGGAAAAGCTCGTCCGGCACTACGCCGCCCTTTTGCGCCTCAGCGCCGATGTTGATCTCAATGAGCACATCCTGCGTGAGATTGCGTTTGACGGCCTCGCCCGAGATGACCTGTGCAAGGTTTGGCCGATCTACGGATTGAATGGACGCGATTTTTCCGATAACATATTTTACCTTATTTGTCTGGAGTTGTCCAATTAAATGTACGTGTGCGCCGTAATCTTGAAAAATGGGTAGCTTAGCCGTAAGCTCCTGCACGCGGCTCTCCCCCACATGCGTCGCGCCGCATGCAAGCGCCTCGCGAATGCGCGCTTCGTCGACAAACTTCGTTACGGCGACGAGGGTGATGTCCTCCGCCCGCCTGCCGGCCGCCTTCGCGGCAAGCTCAATGTCCTCTTTGATCGCAAGGTGGTTTTCGGCGACGCTCACGGCTTCACGCACCTCATTCCCGCAGCGAGGCTGCCATCCGCCTGAACGGCGCGCACGAGCGCATCATCCCCGTCAGTCGCGATGACCGTCACCGGGATAGCGGTCTGCTGCTCCCCCGCATCGACCGTCACGCTCGCCATGCCATCCTTGACGGTGATGAACTTGAGCGGCACAAGAAGCCCGCTCACTTGGGCGGTGAGGGTGGCGTTGAGCTTGCGCGTGCGGTACAACTCGCCCATTTCCTCCGTGATTTCAAGCATGTTGAGCACGCCGCCGTCGGATGCCGTGGGGCTCATGGCCGTGCCGCTAAACTGCAAGCCGTTCCCCGCAAAGGAGATCGTATACTGCTCGCCCGCGCACAGGCGAAGCGCCTGCGAGCGTGGCGTTACGAACGCCAGATACCACAGATTGGTCTTAATAAGCCGGTAGACGAGGTTGTTCGATGTGCCGGAGAGAAGGTCCGCGGAGCCTGAAGCGACGTTGGAAATAAGCGCCGCGTTGATGGTATCGAGTTTATCGGTGTTGAGGATTTGCTCGTATCCGTCGAAATAGAAGCTCACGCGTCCCGCATCGGGCGCGACGACCTTCTCGCGGTAGGTATCCAGCTGGGCAACGCGCTCGGCCTGCGTGGCGTAAAGCTCCGTGAGCGCGGTTGTCGGCTGCACGGTCTGGGAAAGGAACGCGGCGCGCGCGCTTAGAAGCTCCGCCAGCTCGCGTTGCATCAGCAGCAGGTCCTCCTCGCTCTCCCCAAGCGCCGCCGCGCGGATGGCGAGGCGCTTGTTTTGAATTTGCAGCTCAATGCTCCCAAGCTCCGCATTTTCCACGCCCGCGAGTTGGACGGTCTGCGCGGAGTAGATTTGCCCCTCAACCGTCAGCAGCGATTGCATCATATCATCCGAATAGCCCCATTTATACACGAGCGCAACATCCTCGCCCGCGCTGACCGTATCCCCTTCATTGACGGTGAAACTGATGCGGTCATATTTATCGACTCCCACGGAGTGCTCGTCCCGGATAAAGACGACATTCGTCTCTATTTCTGCCTCCATTGCCCCCGCACGCACGATGCCCGCGTTTCGCCCACTGAGCACGATGCCCAGCACCGCTCCGCCCACGATGAGGCACACGAGCAAGAACGCATAAAACCTTCCTTTGACTTTGAAGCGCCGCGCCATTTACGAGTCCTCTCCAACAGCGTAGCCCGGCTTTGATGAGCGGCCGTGCTGCCGATCGAAATTCTCCTGATTCTTTGCGAGATAGCCCTCGAAGAGATCCTGCGCGTTCATACCCGATCTCAGGCACATGCTGACAAAAAAGTGTAAAATATCCACAAGCTCGCCCCGCACGGCCGCCGCATCCACTGGCTTTTCATTTTTCCACCACTTAAAGTTGACCTCATCGAGCAGCTCGCCCAACTCGCTGAGCATCGCCAGCACGTTTTTGCGGATCCATTCCTCATCCGATATCCCCTCGAGAGCGCGCAAACGCACAATCTCCTCGTTGAGGGATTGCTGCATAGCGAATATGGTTTCAAGCTTATCCATTGGGACCTCCGTTGTATAATACTATATTGTACAACAGAAAGGCCGTTTTGTTAATCAACCTCTTACCATTGTTTCAATTTCTTTGCTTTCCTTGCCGAGCTTGCCCACGATGCTCGCGCAGAGCTTCTCCTCGTCGAGCACCACCGGGATGATCGCCTCGAGCGCC
>CAYNDC010000245.1:0-2284 GCA_964396085.1 uncultured Clostridium sp.
TATTGCAGCCGTCGCACTGGTTGTTTTCCACCTTAGCCAAGGGTACCGCGTGGTGGTTTTTAATTTTTTTGTAGCGCTCCATGAGCGCGAGGTCCACCTGCGCGGCGGCCGCCGCGCGCAGGCGCTTGGCTTCCTCCAGCTTGGGCTGCGCCTCGGCGAGTTCGGCTTCGCACTCCACGCGCACTTCGTCGTATTCCTTCTTGGCCTTGCCGGCTTTGGAATAGGTTTCTTTATAATCGTTCGCCGCCTTTTCTATCCAGGCGATGGTGTCGTACAATTCGCGGCGGGCGCTATCCATACGCGCCATGAGGGATTCGATGGAGCGACGGCTTTCGGTCATCTCCTCGGCGGTGACCTCCTCGTCGCTTTGCATGACGGAGAACTCCGAAAGTTCAAGATCGTATTTATGCTCCAGCTCCTCCACCTGTGCGGCAAGCTTTTCTATGGATGAGCTGCGGGCGTCGATGTTCTTCTGTGTGGCGCCGATGGCGCTTTGCTGCTCGGTCAGGTACGCATGCAGCCGGTTGAGCTTGAGGCGCGCGGGCGTCGATTTTACGCGGTTGTCCAAGCGCTCGAAGGAAAGCTCCGCCTGCTGATATTTCAAAAGCGCGTCTAGTTTGTTCATGTTGACACCTCCGGTTTCTCGCGAACGCCAAAAGCCGTCAGAGCTTGCGCAGGGACGGTTTTTCGCTTCGCGTCAAATGATATTGTACACCAGGCGTCCGTTCCTGTAAACATTTTATCAATAAAGGAAGCGCCACGCGCTCGGTTTCATAGTGCCCGGCCTCAATCACACACAGCTCGCGCTGGGCGGCATACAGCGCATGGTGGTGTCGGCATTCGCCTGTGATGTAGACTTCTGCGCCCGCTGCAACGACTTCTTCGGCCTCGCCGCTGCCCGCGCCGCCGAGCACCGCCACGCGGGAGACGAGCCGCGTTCCCGCCCCGCATACGCGCACAGCCGTATCGAGCTGTGCGGCTACCGTTTGCGCCAAACGCTCGAGCGAAACGGGTGTGGGCAGCGTGCCGATGCGCCCCATGCCGGCCGCGCCGTAGGCCGCTGTACCCGTAAGCCCCAGCGCCGCCGCGAGTGCATCGTTTACGCCGCCCGGTGCCGCGTCGAGGTTGGTGTGCGCGGCAACGTGGCCAATGCCGTGCCTGGCGAGAATATACGCCCCTGCGGTTTCGGGATCGTTTGGCAAAAAGCGCTTGATTCCCGAGAGGAAGAGGGGGTGATGCGTGAGAAGAAGATCCGCTGCGCATTCGAGCGCTTCCTGCGCGGTGACAGGGGTGCAATCGAGCGCAACGAGCACATGCCGCACCTCATCGTGATCGGGACCTATGAGCAAGCCCACGTTATCCCATTCGAGCGCGAGCGCTTGGGGCGCTATGGCTTCCAAAGCCGAAAGAAAATCATTTAGCTTCATCTTACTATACCTGCTCCTCCCAACGTTCCAATAAATCCATCACCCCGTGAAGCTCCCGCTCCAGTGCGGGCGGGACGACCCCTCGCCGTTTGGCTCGCTCCATGCGCCGCGTGCGGCTCGCGCAAACGCGCTCGAGAAGGCGGCGCAACGCTTCGCTTCGCGCGGCATAGTTGAGCGCTCCGAATTCCAGCAGCGCTTCGTTTTCATAGGGGAGGACCAACTCGGGTGCATAGCGCGCGGCAATGAGTTGATAGAAACGCCCCGCGTCGAACACGACGCGCTCCTCCAATACAGCATAGTCGTTGTTGCAAAGCCACTGCCGAAGCTCGCGCTCGCCGCCCATGGGCTGCATCACAAGCGTTATTGCGCGCCGTGCAAGCGCAGCTCCCCTGTCGAGAATTCCCGCGATGCCCTCGCCGCCCAAACCGCACAGCGCGATGGCATGCGTTTGGTCAATCGCGGGGGAGAGCGTTTCCACGCCGTCCGCCTCTATAAAATCAGCCGTTTGGCCGTATTTATGAAACAATGCTCTCGCCTTATCTAGCGAAGCCGCGCTTACATCCAGTGCGGTCACATGCGTGGCTTTTTGAGAAAGCAAAACTGCGAGGCAGAGCTTGCCATGGTCGCAGCCCACGTCGATAATCGCGTCGCAGGGCGGCAATAGTTCGAGTGCCGCTGCGAGCCGCGCGGGTAAGCGCAAGGTGGGGGAGCAGAGGGTATTTTCCGATTTCATACGTTCATCATAAAACAAATGCGCCGCGATTGCAAAGATTGGAAAGTTTTTTGGACAACGCTCATAAGTATAGCCATACCCGAAACAAGCACGGAGGTAGCTATGGAATACAGGCGCAGGCGCA
>CAYNDC010000246.1:0-2266 GCA_964396085.1 uncultured Clostridium sp.
TTGTAGAGTTTGGTTTAACCCATTCGATACCAGTACCAGCAGCATTAACAGTTAATACTTTACCTGCGTCATCAGTTGCTACTCCAGCTTGAATAGCTTTGATATTGTGAATATCAACTTTGTCAAACTTTGGAACGCCAGTAGTAGTAGTTCCCATTAATACTAAATCAGCATTTGCAGGTAATGTTTCAAACTTAGCAAGTGTAACGTTACCGTCTTTGATCTTAGTAGTAGTTACTGCGTCTGTTGCAATCTTAGCTTCAGTTACAGCTAGATTCTTAATATTTTATTGGCCACCGTAAGTTCCGTTGATATCGCCAGCAGGTAATGGTCCTTCTGTATCTAATACTACTGATGCATCTAATCTATTTGCATTGATAGTTCCTACTGTCGCTGCATCATTAATTGCAGTGATGATTTCAGTTCCAGTCATAAGTCCAGCGGTGTTAGTCCAAGTAAGGCTTGCACCTCCTAAACCATCACCTTTTGAAACTAATACTTGTCTTTCATTAAGGACAAAGCTTGGGCTAGCTGTCCAATGTGTTTCGTTTGCTGTTGCACTTTGGTATGGTATTGCTATAGCATTTGAACCCTTTAGGTTATTAGCTAATATAGATCCGTTTAGTTCAGCCTGCATATAACCTCTTACATTAATCTTATCGCCAGCTGGATATTCTGCAGAAGCATTTCTCTCTGTTCCTAATGTAATATCGCCGCCAGTAATTTCTACTTTGGCAGTGCGTGCGAATTTAGTGTTGGCATTTACAGTTAATGCGTCAGCGTTGTCGTTACCAAGGATAGTGTTTCCGTTAGTTGTAAGGTCGTTAGTAGTTACATCACCAGCGATATCTGATTGAACTTCAATACGTTTAGCATTTGCAGCTCTGTCGTTGAGTTTCATTCCAACGCCTTCAGCAGCTGGAGCATTCTCATCAATCAATCCCATTACAAATTCACCACCCATAGTTCCGAGTCCAGCATAGATTGTAGCGTCGCCAGCTGTTTTCTTAACTTTTAGACCAGTTGCATCTGCTTCTAAGCCGTTACCAGTAGCGTTGTTCAAATTAATGAAACCGCTCTTAGTAGTTGCATCTGTAGCAATAACAAATTTTTCATTGTTAGGAGCAGTAGCATCTTTACCAATGATACTTGCAACATCGTTAGTTAGAGTAATAGTTCCTGCAGTTGCTACATCACCTTCTCTATCAACGCTGAATGTTTCAGCAGCTGGATTAGGAGCTGTAGTGCTTGTAACTACGATACGTTTTTGATCAGCAGTATTGTCGTTATAATTCAACATTACACCTTCATTAACAACGCCAGTAGCAACATCAATATCTCCTGTGCCATTGATTAAGCTGCCATTCACCAAACCAAATCCAGCGATTTCATTAGGTTTTGTAGCATCTCTTTGAACCATAGCACCAGTATGAGAAGCTTGGAATAATTTATCTCCTGCAGCATTCATTAAATCAATGTAGCCTTCGCCAGTTGATGATGTTCCCATTTCCCATTGTTTTACAGCGCCAGCAGCGTTGAATCCAGCGATTCTTGAAGTAGCGTTTTGGATTTTCACGTCGCCGATAAATTCACCAGCTGTTCCATTAGCTTGATCAGCAACTGGAAGAGTAACTTTTAATTTACCTTCTGTAAGTGTTGCATCGCCTTTAGTCAATTTTAAGTTACCTTGTTTTACTTCGATATCACCAGTAGCTGTATTGATAACTGTAGCAGTTGCATTTGCAACTCCCGTAGCTGGAACTACACCAAAAGTGATAGTATGGTTAGTAGTATTATCAGCCATTTGTCCATCTTTTAGTCTGTTCTTACCGCCTGGACCGAAGTTCCAACGTGGCACAGCGTGCTCATTCTTCATTTCTACTTCATCGAAGTCGCGAACTTGTCCGTATTTCCATGCTTTAGGAGTAGCAGTTTGATCCCATACTACAAATGTTCCGTCGTCATCAATATTATTTACAGGAGTTCCTGGAGGATTTGGAGGATTTGTAGATACGCCCCATGGCATAGCGTGTTCAAACAAGTCAATCTTATTTGATGCATGCACAGTTCCAGCTCCATTTACTTCGTCATCTACCTGAACTTCAGCAGGATCTTGAGTAAAGTGGTTAGCTACAACTTTGCCTCTAGAAGTTGGATCTGGTCTTAAAGTAGAACCAGCTTGCACAACACTTACTTTAGAGCCACCGAATTGAACGATAGTTTCAAATCTTGCTAAAGTAGTAGCGTTTGCGCCAGTAACAACCAT
>CAYNDC010000247.1:0-2263 GCA_964396085.1 uncultured Clostridium sp.
GAAAGGAGTAAGACCCCATGAAGACCACATGGTTGATAGGCCGGAGGTGGAAGCGCAGCAATGTGCGCAGCTGACCGGTACTAATAGGTCGAGGGCTTGATCGAAGCGAGAAAAGAAACTTCCTATGCAGTTTTCAAGGTGCGTTCACAACACACACCTTGCCATTCCGGTGGTTAAGCTGAGGGGTCCCACCTGTTCCCATACCGAACACAGAAGTTAAGCCCTCATACGCCGAAGATACTTGGCTGGCGACGGCCCGGAAAAATAGGTAGCTGCCGGATACCACACTTCAACACCGCGCTTTTGTGCGGTGTTGTTGCGTTATACCAAGAACCCTGCAAACCCTGTCTTAATTCCCCGGGAAATAGGCGCGTATGGGGCCGCACACTCGGCCCGCCCGCCTCATACCCTGAATATAGCAGCGGTGAAAGGCAGGCGTTTGTATGGTTTCCATTCTCTCCATCGATGGCGGAGGCATCCGCGGCATCATCCCCGCGACGTTCCTTCGCGAAATCGAGGCGTGTACGGGCAAACCCGTTTGCGCGCTGTTCGATATCGTTGCGGGCACATCCACGGGCGGCATCCTCGCCGCGGCGCTCTCGATGCCCGATGCGCGGGGCCGGCCGAAGTATACGGCGGATGACATCCTCAAACTGTATCACGCCTATGGCGGGGAAATCTTTCACAGAAGCCTTTTAAGGAAAGCCACAACGCTTGGCGGCCTTGCGGGGCCGAAGTATTCTTCGCGTGCGCTCGAGCGTGTGCTCGCGGAATACTTGCACGGCGCGCGCCTGAATGAGACGCTTACGGAGATTCTCGTCACAGCCTACGATATGTCAAGCTCCACTCCCTGGTTCTTCAAAACGTCCTTTGCAAAAACGCACCGCGGGCTAGAGGATAACCCGCTTCTGACTCAGATCGCCTATGCGACGGCCGCCGCGCCGACGTATTTTCCCCCGCTCGCGCTTGGGCGTCTTTGCCTCGTCGACGGCGGCGTGTTCGCCAGCAACCCTGCTATGTGCGCGTATGCGCAGGCAAAGCAGCTCTACCCTTATGAACGGGACTTTTTGCTCGTCTCCCTAGGCACGGGCGAGTATGTGCAAAACCGCCCTTGCTCGCAGGTGGAACGCTGGGGCGTTGCGGGATGGGCCGTGCCCATCACCCAGGTGATGCTCAATTCTTCGAGTGCGACGGTCGATTATCAGTTACGGCGGATGCTGAGCGCTGAAAGCTACGCCCGCTTTCAAACGCGCCTCTCTGCCGAGGCGGCCGCCATGGATGACGCAAGCGATGAGAACCTGCGCCGCCTGCAGGCCATTGCGGATCAGGCCGTGCGCGAACAATCGTCCGAACTCGCACGCGTGTGCCGCACTCTCGCCTCGGGTCGCATGCAAACGATTCCCGCCCGGGCACGCACCCTTGTGGCGCGCGCGTGAACAAGCGGCAACACGGTCAAAAAGGCAAGCGGCGCGCCTCCCTTTGGGGGGCGTTTTTTTCGTCACAGCCGCAAGTGTTAGAAACAGGGCATGCAAATAAATCATGTGTCCTTGCGCCGGTATAGGCCGCCCGAACGTGAGTTTATCACGGATACCGCCTTTGTTTTGCGGTATGATACACCCATCAACGAAGGGGGACGGGAGTGGATGTGCTTTGGCCGCAAACGCCTAAGGGAGGCGGACCTGCAAAAGATTCTGCAAGTTGACAAGGCGCGTTGCACACAAAACCATGCTTGCCCGGCAGTGCGTGTTTGCCCCACGGGGGCGCTCATGCAAAAGGGCTTTGCCGCTCCCTATGTGAATCTTGAGCAATGCACCCGCTGCGGCAAGTGCGTGAGAATCTGCCCCAAGGATGCAATCGCGCTGATCTAATAAAAGGAGGAAAGTATTATGTCTGTTATCACAATAACAAAAGAGAATTTCAAACAGGAGGTGCTGGAGAGCACCAAGCCCGTGCTCCTCGATTTCTGGGCGAGCTGGTGCGGGCCCTGCAGGATGGTTTCCCCCGTCATCGACGAGATCGGCGCGGAGAACACCGCATTTAAGGTTGGCAAAGTCAACGTGGACGAACAGCAGGAGCTTGCGGGCACCTTTAACGTCATGAGCATTCCTACGCTCCTCGTCATCAAGGATGGCAAGGTTGTCAACAAGGCCGTAGGCGCCCTGCCCAAGCAGCAGATCCTTGCCCTGGTCAAATAACGAGCAACATCTTCATTAAAAAGCGCTGCGGCCTCCGAAAACGGAGGCCGCCTGTTGTGTAGCAAGAA
>CAYNDC010000248.1:0-1001 GCA_964396085.1 uncultured Clostridium sp.
ATGATACTCACAGCTCTTCGGATTATGGATGATGGGGATATTCATTCTCCTTTGGTTTGCAGAGATAGTGATTTTAATACAGCATTATCAATGGTAAAAATACTTGTTCAACATGCTTCTATGGTATTCCAACAATTACCTTCCGAAGCTGTTACAACAGCCCCTAAAAATCAAAAGCAACAGTTTTTAGATGAACTCCCGTCGGAGTTCTGCCGAAAAGACTATTTGGCAGTTGCTCAAAAATTAGGCATACCCGACAAGACTGCCGAGAAACACATAAAACGCTTTGCAATCAATGGATTAATTAATCACTTTGCTCACGACAGATACAAAAAACCTTGATAACACCAATGAACATACATGTTTGCTGTTATTTTATTTAATAATTCTCTGGTTGATTATATTTATTTGTCTTTATGTAACTCTCGGGTTATTATACCTTCAAATATCTAAAAATAACAATTTGTACTTTCTGTGAATGTCATTGTTTACTCCAATTCTCAATAGACGACAAAATGCAGTATTAAAAAAATAATTGTAATTTTGTAGTCAATGATTTAGGACTGTTTTAATTGAATATAGTATGAAAAACAACGATGACAAACTTATAAGTAGGAACATGAAACCTACCGCCATGCGTGAATTAGTTTTAAACGCATTGCTTGAACAGAACGTTGCTATCAGCTTATCTGATCTGGAAAAGAAATTTGATAAAGCTGACAAAGTTACTTTATACCGGACACTGAAAACATTCGAAGAAAATAAACTTATTCACAGCATTGACGACGGCACAGGCTCGGTAAAGTATGCTTTGTGTGCCGAAAATTGCCAATGCAACCCGCACGATCTGCATGTGCATTTCTTTTGCATCAAATGTAAACACACCTATTGTTTAAACGACACTCCGATTCCTTCCGTCACATTACCACTTGGTTTTGAAATCAAAACCATTAATATGGTCGTAAAAGGCACGTGTGCAAACTGCAAGGAATAACTTTGCA
>CAYNDC010000248.1:1011-2261 GCA_964396085.1 uncultured Clostridium sp.
GCGGTTGTTTTAATAGTCGCATTCAGAATTTTATGAGTAGAGTGGTGAAAAATACTAAGTTTGTATTAATATTACTGGCTGGTCTGGTAATACTTCTTCATGCTACCATCCCTCATCACCATCACCTCGATACGAGCTGCGACCATAATTCTACAAATTCCACCACCAATCAAAGCCGTGGGGAATCTTCGACGGAAGCCGATAAGCATTGTCATGCTCTCAATACTATTGTTATACAGAAAGTCAACTCGATTACTTTTGATAACAAAACTACGTTTAATTCCCTTTTACTTTTTATTACGTCCAATGAGGAAGTAAAATTCCACAACAAAGTTTCATTAACTTTCCACACAATTAAAGATCTTGTTGTATTAAAACAGTATCTTTCATCCGAACCATCCTTTAGAGGTCCTCCTGCCTTAGTTTAATTTCACTTCGCATTTTAACTCCCTGATAGAAATATCAGGTTTTTGTTCATGTTTTAAATTAGGCTCTAAGATGAGTAAAAAGAAACTTACAAAGAGGGAATTACAGGAGAGGCAAATCTTTGAAGATAAAAAGAATAAACGAACGTTGCGAATTAGTTTTGGTTTGCTTTTCGTTTTTATAATTTTATACTTAGTGTTTCATACTTTTTGGTACGACACCAAATTCGCCTACCGTCAATATGCATTTTATGGCAAGGAAGTTCCGACGGAACTTGTTTGTATGAATGGTGACAAGCTGCTTAATCATAAAAGTTTAAAACTTAGTTATAAAGGAAAAGACTATTTTTTCTGTAACCGTGACTGCTATGAACATCTTGTTAATCACTATAAGGAAGATGCATTTATCCCGGATCCCTTATCAGGTGACACTATTTGCAAAGCTAATGCTTTGATTGGATTGAAAAATCGGGGCGAACCTGAGATTGTTTATTTCCAAAATATAGAAACATTCAAGCAGTATTATAATTCAAGCAAATAAGCCTATTTGAAAGATGCACTGACGGGTAAAATTATACTCAAATCCAATGCAATCATTAGGTTTAAATCTAAAAATAACCCCGACGTTGTGTGTTTTGAAAACAAGCAAAACTTTATAAATTATTATTCGAATTCAAAAAACAATTAAACTGTATTATTATGTCAACATATAAATTTAAAAATATAACAAGTGTCCTTTTTTTAATTATGATAAGTGTAGCTGTATTTACTAGCTGCAAAGAAAAAAAGACTAACGACCATGATCATGCTCCAGGAACCCATATC
>CAYNDC010000249.1:0-2254 GCA_964396085.1 uncultured Clostridium sp.
CTCCCCGGCGATGAGATCTCGGAATGCCGCCAGCAGCCGCCCGCGATCCACCCCCCGGGGCAGACGGAAGGCGCCCGGCATGTTGTAGGCGAGCGAGGTGGGGTCCTTTTGCGATTCGAAGTAGAGGCTCAACTGCGTGGGCGTCGCGGGATAGCGGGTTTGCTCCGCCATGACGGGGATCTCGGGCGGTTTTGCCGCTGGGGTTTCCCCCGCCTGCCCGAGGGCGCCCGCGACCCTTCTCGCGGTGCGGTAGGCATAGAGGTCCGCCACGCTCAGCCTCGCGCCAAGCGTCTGCTCGATGGAGGCGATCGCCTCCATGGCGGTGAGCGAATCGCCCCCGAAGAGGAAATAATCGCTCTCCACGTCCATATCCGGGCGGTGGAGCGTCCTTTGGAAAATGGCGAGCAGCTCGGCTTCCGCCCCGTCACGCGGCTTCGCCCTGCCGCAGGAAAACGCGGGGTCGGGCAAGGAGAGATAATCGATCTTGCCGCTGTGGGTGACGGGCAGCATATTGAGGCGCATGTACGCGCCGGGCAGCATATAGGAGGGCAGATAGGAGCGCAAAAAGGCGGTCAGCTCCGCTTCGGGGATCTCTCCCCCCTCGGCTTCGTAGTAGGCGACGATGACGGCGCCCCTCCCGCGGTCTACCACGCGCACGGCCGCCTGGTCGATTTGCTCGTGGGCGGCGAGGCGCATGGCGATCTCCTGCGGCTCGATGCGAAGGCCGCGCAGTTTCACCTGCCCATCCATCCTGCCGCCAAGTACGATTTCGCCGTCGTTGGTCCAGCAGCCCATGTCGCCGGAACGGTAAAGCGTTTCGCCCAGCTCAAAGGGGCTTGGCAAAAACTTCTGTTGCGTGAGTTCAGGAAGGTTGCGGTAGCCCTGCCCCACGCACAGGCCGCCGATGTAAAGTTCGCCGAAAACGCCCACAGGCAGCGGCTGCATATGCGAATCCAGCACGTAGAAGCGGCAGTTGTCCATCGGCGCGCCGATGGTAATGGTGCAGGCATCGTTGAGTTGCTTGCAGCTCACGGCCACGGTCGTCTCCGATGGGCCATATTGGTTGTAAACCGATGCGTCCGTATATTGGCGCAGCGCCTGCATCAGCTCGCTGGAGAAATGCTCGCCGCCGCAGATGATGCTCTCCACCCCCACAATCGCGCGCGTGAATCTCTCCTCGCGCAAATACGCCTCAAGCCGCGAGGGGGGGAGCGAGAGATTCCCCACCGCATAGTCGCGGATGAGCGCCGCAAGCGCCGCGGGATCCTCCTGCTGGCCGGGATCGGGGAACACGATGGTTCGTCCGTTCATGAGCGCGGCCGCGCATTCCATCACGAATACGTCAAAGCCGGCGGAGCAAAGCGAGAGCACGGCGCCGTGGCCGTAAAATCTGCGCGTGCCTACCGCGAGGTTGACGAGGTTCTCCTGCCCGATTTTCACCCCCTTGGGGTGGCCGGTGCTGCCCGAGGTATAGACCATATAGGCCGTATCCGCACAGGGCTTGACGGGATAGGGTGCGCTGTCGAACAGGCGGGCCGTATCCGTCTCGAGCACGGGCACGGGATAGTCCGGCGCGACGGCGCCTGCCTCGCTGATGAGCAGCGCAGCGCCCGAATCCTCTAAAATTTCGTTCAGCCGGCCGGGGGGCGTATCGGTCGCCAGCGTAAGCCAGGCGTTACCCGAGATGGCCGCGCCCACAATCGCCGCCGCGAGAGGGAACCCCTTCTCCAGGCAGATGGCGATGATGCCGTTCCCCGCGGGGTAGAGCGAATCAATCGCGCGCGCGTAGGAGGACGCGAGGGTCATGAGCGCGCCGTAGGTGAGCCGTTTTCCCTGTGCGATGAGCGCAACACGCTGTGTGTGCGTGCGCGCGGCGGCGCGCAGCATCGAGGGAACATCGGCATGGGGCAGAGGCCGCGAGGTTTGGTTGAAGGCGAAGAGCACGCGCCCCTTCTCTTCAAGGCCGATGACCGGCAGTTTCCAGATGGGAAGCTCCGGGTCGCTCAGGGCGTTGGTTAAAATGTTGGTTAAATACTCGTGCAGGCGATCGATATCCCGCTCGGAGAAGATCTGCGTGAGATAATCGTAATCCACCGAGAAGCGGTAGTCGTCCTCCATGCTGCTCAGATGGATGAGAAGATGCTCGTTCTGATAGCCGCTGTAATGCCAACGGCCGGAGAAGGTGACCAGCGCGTCCTCGCTTTTATAGATGCGGCTGGTCTGGTAGGAGAGCACGGTGTGGAAGAGGCCGCCC
>CAYNDC010000250.1:0-367 GCA_964396085.1 uncultured Clostridium sp.
GATATTTCAGCCTATATCCCCACCAACGTCATCTCCATCACGGACGGGCAGATTTATCTCGAGCCGGAGCTCTTCCATGCGGGCGTGCGCCCCGCGGTGAACGTGGGCCTCTCGGTTTCCCGCGTCGGCTCCGCCGCGCAAACCAAAGCCATGCGCAAGGTGACGCGGAACCTTCGCCTGACGCTTGCCCAGTACCGCGAGCTGCAGGTGTTCGCGCAGTTCGGCTCGGATGTCGACACGATGACGCGCAATATCCTCGACTCCGGCGATCGCTTGGCCGAGACCCTCAAACAGGGTCAACACGCCCCCCTGTCGATGAGCGAGCAGGTGCTTTTGCTCTACTCGGCGATGAACGGCTTAACCAAGG
>CAYNDC010000250.1:377-2245 GCA_964396085.1 uncultured Clostridium sp.
CCCGCAGCGGAGCTTCGCGCCTTTAACGCGGCGCTTTTAGAGTACGTCAAGCAGCGCTGCGGCTCCCTGCTGCGCGGCATAGAGAACACAGGAGACATGAATGACGCGCAGGAGAAGGCCCTTCGCGCCTGCATCAATGATTTTCTGCATAACCGCCCGGATAAGGCCTGAGAGAGCTTAGGCAAAGGAGCATGCCATGCCGAGCATGAGCGACATTCGTTTTCATATTAGAAGCGTGAAGCAAACGCGGCAGATCACCAACGCCATGCGTTTGGTTTCGGCCGCGCGCATGCGCCGCGCGCTCGAGGGCATCCGGAAAAACCAGGCGTATTTCATACGCGCGCTCGATGTCATCACCGATATCCGCGCGCACACGGGGGACGTGGAACATCCCTATATCACCCGCCGCCCGGGCGATCGGGCGGCCTACATCGTCATCGCGGGAGACAGGGGTCTCTCGGGCGCGTACAATCACGATGCGCTCGCCTTGGCGGATCAAAGCATGCGCAACCGGAACGTCGAAAAGCTCTTCACCATCGGCAGCGTGGCGACGCTCCACTTCCTGCGCCGGGGAATCACGCCGGATGTGCGCTTTGAGCACCTGGCCGAGCGTCCGCGCCTTGAGGAGGCGCGAAGGTTCGCCGACATTCTCATCGAAATGTACGACGAGAATGAGATCGACGAAGTGCATGTTCTCTACACGCGCTTCGTCAATACGCTCGTCTTCCATGCGCGGGACCAGAAACTGCTCCCGGTGGAGCTGGGTGATTTTAAGCGTCCGGAAGGCCTGCCTCCACGCGAGGCGGACGCCGAAATCCTCTACGAGCCATCGCGCGAAGCGGTGCTCACGGCGCTCATTCCCCAGCTATTGATCGGTTACCTCTATGGCGCCCTGGTTCATTCCTACGCGAGCGAAAATTGCTCGCGCATGAGCGCGATGGAGGGAGCCACGCGCAGCGCGGACGAAATGATTGAAAAGCTTACGCTGCAATACCATGCCGTGCGCCAGCTCTCCATCACCGAGGAACTCGCGGACATCCTCGGCGCAGCAAGAGCGACACAAACGGCACCATCCGAAGCGGAGGGATATCACAAATGAACGAACGACTCTCGCACGGCACCATTATCCGTATTGCGGGTCCGGTCCTTGACGTGCGCTTTGAGGAAGGGGCAGAACCGCCCCTAAAAACGCTGCTCGTGTGCGAAACCGAGCCGGCCGTACACATCGAGGTAGCGCAGCACGTTGCGCCTGGCATCGTGCGCGCCATCGCACTTGAGCCTACCGAGGGCCTCTCCTGCGGCCTCGGCGTGCAAAACACCGGCGGCGGCATCCGCGTGCCCGTGGGGGAAAGCGTCCTCGGCCGCGTGATCGATTGTCTCGGCCGTCCCATCGACGGCCTTGGTGACATCGACGCCCCGCTAAGGGATATTTACCACGCGCCGCCCGGCTTTATGATGCAGCGCCCCCCGACGGCGCTCTTTGAGACGGGCATCAAGGTGATCGATCTGCTCGCGCCCTATCCCGTGGGCGGTAAAATCGGCCTGTTCGGCGGCGCGGGCGTGGGCAAGACCGTGCTCATACTGGAGCTTATCCACAACATCGCCAAAAATCGCGGCGGTTACTCGGTGTTTGCGGGCGTGGGCGAGCGCAGCCGCGAGGGCACCGATCTCATCAACGACATGCGCGAGAGCGGCGTAATCGCCCGCACATCCCTCGCCTTTGGGCAGATGAACGAGCCGCCCGGTTCCCGCATGCGCGTGGCGCTCGCGGGCCTGACGATGGCCGAATACATGCGCGATGAGATGCGCGAGGATGTTTTGCTCTTCATCGACAACATCTACCGCTTCGTGCAGGCGGGCAACGAGGT
>CAYNDC010000251.1:0-2208 GCA_964396085.1 uncultured Clostridium sp.
GCGAAGGCGTGGAGGTTGTAAGCTGCCCCACCTGCGGCCGCTGCCGCAATGTCGAAATGCAAAACGCGCTTGCCGCGCGGGTCGAGCGCGAATTTGCCGGGGAGAAGCGGCCGCTCAAGGTCGCCGTGATGGGCTGCGCCGTCAACGGCCCGGGCGAGGCGCGCGAGGCGGATATCGGCATCGCCTTTGGCAAGAATAACGCCGTCATTTTTGAACATGGAGAGCAGGCGGCCACCGGCTTGCTGCCCGAGATTACAGAAACGTTCATCGCGCGCATCCGCGCGCGGCTGCAATAAAGGAAGGCGCCATGAATCGAGAGGATCCCTACGGCCTTGCCACATACGGCGCAAGGCTCGAAAGCGCGAAACTGCATAAAAAGGAGAAGCTGCTTGAAGTGCGGCTCGCCCTCTCCAGGCTCATCGATGCGCGCGAGGCGGAGGCTATCGCCGCGGCCATGCGCGTTGCTGTGCCCGGCTGCTCGGTGGAACTATCGGCGTGCTTTAAGGAGCTCGGGGCCGACGCTTCTAATAGCGAGGCTGTTTGCGGCATGCTGGCGCGCAGCTGGATGCATTTTTCGCCGCTCATCTGCGTGCCGCTTAAAAACGCCGCCTGGGAGTGGGACGGCGCGTCGGTTCACGTGCGCGTGCCCGAAAAGCTCTATCCCGCCGCCAAGGAGGATGAAGGCGCGCAAAAACTCGTGCAATTCGTGCGCGGCCTCTATGCGCGCGAGCTTGACATCCGCCTGATGCCCGACGCGGCGATGGAAGCGCCCAAGGTTGTCCCCTGCGAAGAGGAAAGCGCCCCGGCGAGCTTCTTTTCGCAGTGCGGCGCGAAAAAGACGCCCGCGGCGGCGAAGAAAAAAACCCCTGCGGCAAAGGTGCGCGTTTCCCCCAAGGATGTGATATTGGGCAACCCCGTCTCGAGCAGACCCATCGCGATGGCGGCGGTGAACGAGGAGAGCGGCACGGTCACGGTGCGCGGGGAGATCATCAAAACCGAGGTGAAGGCGCGCAAGAACGGCGGCGGTTTCATCCTCGTACTTTATCTGACGGATAAGAGCAACACGCTGCCCGTCAAGGCGTTCCTTTCGGTGCAGGAGAAGCGCGTGATCGCGCGGTTGGAGGAAGTCGTCCAGGCACGGGACTGGATCGTCGTCCACGGACGGTACGATCGGGACCAGTTTACGGGCATGTATTGCGTATTCGCGGACTCCATCTACCGTACGGATGCCGAGCATCGGGAGGATAAGGCCCAGAAGAAGCGCGTTGAACTGCACCTGCATACGAAGATGAGCGCGATGGACGGCTTCATCGATGCCCAAAAAGCCGTGGAGATCGCGGCGCATTGGGGGCACAGCGCTGTAGCCATCACCGACCACGGCGTGGTGCAGGCGTTTCCCGCGGCGGTGAGCGCCGCCAACAACCTCGCCAAGAAGGGGAAGGAAATCAAGGTCCTCATGGGCCTCGAGGGCTATCTGCTGCCGGATTGCACACTCATCCCCATGGAGGGGGAGTTTTGCGCCATCGAGGCCGTCACCTCGCCGGGACTTCGCACCGAGAACCTCTTCGCGCTGAGCGCGACCAAGGGCACCAAGGACGGAGCAAGGGAGCGCTTCTTCACGCTCATCGACGCCGGCGCAACCCCGCCGGAGGATTTTGCCGCGCGCTATGCGCAGGGCAAGAACATGCCCGCCGCGCACGAGGCGCTTGCCGCGTTGCGTGCATTCGCCGGGAGCGCGCCGCTCGTCGTGCATGACGCGCAAGTTCTGCTAACCCTTCGCCGCAAGGCGGAGGCGCTCAACATCGACTTCGCGCGCGAGTGCGTCGTGGCGGATGAACTGGTGCATGAGCTTGTTCGCGAGCGTCCCGTGCTGGCGCCGCAAACGCCTTTGGAATGTTTTGAGGCGATGGGCATCCTGCCGGAATCGGACGCGCTCGAGGATAAGAGCGAGGCGTTGCTCGCGCTGTTTTTCGCTTGCGTCACGCGTATGCGCGCACAGGGGATCGACCGGCTGCCTTTGCGGGACTGCATGCCCGTCGTGAAGGTAAAGGGCAAGCGAAGCACCTATCACATCATTCTGATCGCCCAAAACCCCGTTGGGCTCAAACATCTGTATAAGCTCGTGAGCTACGCGCACCTCGAGCACCTCCGGGGTACGCCGCAAATTCCAAGATCCTTGCTGCTTTTCCATCGTGAAGGGCTTATTGT
>CAYNDC010000252.1:0-2202 GCA_964396085.1 uncultured Clostridium sp.
AATGATCAATAAGGAGGCGCCTATGTTCGAAGTCGATAAGGAAACATTTGAAGCGGAGGTGCTCAAGGCGGAGGGCAAAGTCGTCGTGGATTTCTACGGCGACGGCTGCGTGCCCTGCGCGGCGCTCGCGCCCCACGTGCATGAATTTGCGGAAAAATACGGCGCGACGCTGAAGTTCTGCGCGCTCAACACCACCAAGGCGCGCCGCCTGGCGATCGGTCAGAAGGTGCTGGGACTGCCCGTCATCGCCATTTATGAGAACGGCGAGATGATCGAATCCTGCGTCAAGGACGACGCCACCCCCGAGAACGTCGAGGCGATGATCCGGCGGCACGCCTGATCCTTGCCGGACAAACCGGTAGCAGGCCGCAAGGCTTACTATAATTCACAGGAAAAGGAGGATGTGACATGGGCATTTTAGCTGGCAGTAAGATCATCGTTATCGGTGATCGAGACGGCATTCCCGGACAGGCCATCGAGCTTTGCGCCATGAGCGCGGGCGGCGAGATCCTGTTCTCCTCAACGGAGTGCTTTGTCTGAACATCCGCCGGTGCAATGGACCTGGAGAATCAAAAGCGGGTTAAGACGCTTGCCGAACAGAACGGCCCCGAGAACATCGTTGTTCTCTTGGGCGCTGCTGAAGGCGAAGCGGCTGGCCTGGCTGCTGAGACGGTCACCAATGGTGACCCGACTTATGCCGGTCCATTGACAGGGGTCCAGTTGGGACTCAGGGTGTATCACGTGTGCGAGCCGGAAATCAAAGCAGAAATTGACCCCGCTGTTTACAGCGAGCAGGTCGAGATGATGGAAATGGTTCTCGATGTTGACGATATCGTCAACGAGATGACCTCCATCCGCGAACAATACTGCAAGTATTAAGGCGACACACGTTGGGGCGGCGGCATATGCCGCCGCCCCAACCTCGTTGGAAAAGCAACTGAAGGCAAAGATCCCCGCGACGCGGGGTGAAGGATAAAACACAACGATAAACGCATGCGGAAAGGAATGACTTTGCAATGAAAAGCGTAATCAAAGGCGCCGGCTACATTTTAGTTCATGCGCCGGATATGGTTATCCACAACGGCACAACACAGACCACGGAGCGCATTGTGAACCCCAATGGCGAATACTTACAACAGCTCCCCGAGCATATTCGAAGCTTTGAGGATGTGCTCTCCTACTACCCCAACCAGGTCTACATCGGGAACGTAACGCCGGATGAGCTCGCCAAGATGCCGCAGCCGTGGCATGACACAAAATGCCCGCAGAACAGCCGCTTTGGCCAGTTTGGGCAGATCATGCCGCAGGAGGAGTTTTTGCTGCTCCTGCAAGCGTGCGACGTTTTCGGCCTCGTGAAACTCGAGCGGTCTTTCGTGGAGCAGCACAAGGGCGCCTTTGCGGCTAACCCGCTCATCGCACAGGATATCCTCGCGCGCGTCCAGGAGGGCGTGGGTGCCGAGGAGATCGAGCGCCTCGTCGAGCAGGAGCATTCCGAGGGGCTGTATCATAACGGCACGCTCGTGGGCTGCGTCAACCGCGCGCACGACATCGACCAGAACCTGAGCGCCCACGTGCTGCACGAGAACATCGTCTCCAAGGCGTCCTCGGTGCTGGCCCTTTTAAGCGCTGTGCATAACGCCGGGGTCGACAAGGCCGCCGTCGAATATGTGATCGATTGTTCAGAGGAAGCCTGCGGAGATATGAACCAGCGCGGCGGCGGAAATTTCGCCAAAAGCGCGGCCGAAATCGCGGGTCTTATGGGTGCCACGGGTGCGGATACGCGCGGCTTTTGCGCGGCTCCGGTCCATGCGCTCATCGAGGCTGCGGCGCTCGTGGCGGCCGGCGCATATAAGACCATCGCGGTCACGGCCGGCGGCTCAACTGCGAAGCTTGGCATGAACGGCAAGGACCATGTGAAAAAGGGTCTCCCCATTCTGGAGGATATGCTCGCCGGTTTTGCGGTGATCGTGAGCGAGGATGATGGCGTAAACCCCGCGATCAACCTCTCGATCCTCGGACGCCACACCGTTGGCACGGGCTCCGCACCGCAGGCGGTCATTTCGAGCCTTGTGACGGAGCCGCTCGCGCGCGTCGGGCTCAAGGTGACGGATGTGGATAAATTCTCCCCCGAAATGCAAAACCCCGATATCACGAAGCCCGCGGGCGCGGGCGACGTGCCGCTTGCGAACTACAAGATGATCG
>CAYNDC010000253.1:0-2181 GCA_964396085.1 uncultured Clostridium sp.
TTTTGCGATACAATCAGAGGGAAGCATATTCGTCTCCTTTGTCTTGTAGGTTTTGTGTGTGGTAACCTTAGTCTACAAGATTTTGAAGCGATATGCTTCTCCTTTTTTATTCCCTTACCCCAATCTTTAGTGTAGAGCCATAAAAAGAAGGGCCAACCGGCCCTTCTTCTTTCGTTTGACCCGAAATGTGCAGTTTCTCAGGGGGTGTTTGCGCCCGGAGCAAGCATTTCATATACGACATCCACTTGGGCTGTCACAGAAATCTCGCCCGCGCTGATGGGCGTGTCGAGCGCGTCTTCCTTGATGGTTAAGGAGTTCTCGGGGTAGAGGATGGGGTTGCTTACGCTGTTTTCAGTCACGGAGAGCGGAACGGCAGAAAGTTCCACGCCCAACGCTTCGCCCATCGCTGCGGCTTTGCCGGCGGCGTCTATGATGGCCGCCTGAAGCGCTTGTTGATATGCGCCGCTCGTATCCGCAACCGTGAAGGCGAGGCCACTCGTGCCCGTTGCCCCCGCGGCGACGGCCTGCCCGATGACGACGCCTGCCTGCTCGACAGGGGAGACCGTCACGAAGAGCGTAACCGTCATCCGATAGCCCGTGACAACGGCGGGGGATTTTTCATAGTCGTAGATTTCGGAGAGGTTGACAGCGTGGGTCTGGAGGTTTTCCTGCTTCACGCCGGCGCCGAGGATCGCTGCGGTGACCGCCTCGACCGTTGCGGCATTGCTGCTTTGGGCTTCGGCTGCCTCTTTCGCCTCGCTGAGGATGGAGACGTAAAAGGTTGCGGTGTCCGGCGTGAGCGTGACCTTGCCGGAGCCGGAAACTTTTAGCGAGTCGGGCGCGACGGCCGCTTCCTGCGTGATGTTCACCTCGGGTTGGAGGATAGTCGGATCATTTTCATCCTGCGCGAGCTGCTCCTCCGACTTGCACGCGCTCGCGACAAGCGCCAAACAAAGGATGGCGCACACAATCAGTGCGATTTTATTTGCTTTCATCTTCAGTCTCCTTTGCGCCGTGCGTGGGCGTCTTTTGGTTATCCGTCATTTGCTGCTCGAGCCAGGCGGCTTTCTGCTGCTCGAAAAGAGCCTGCTGAAGGACTGCTGCTTTGGCCCGGCGTTTTGCGCTGCGCTTAGCGCAAGCGCGCACGATCAAAATCACAACCGCTGCCAGGATGGCAACAAGGATCAGCACCGGCAGTGCGCTGACAAACCACACGAAGAGGTTTGTAAAGAACGTCCCCACGCCGTAGAGGGAGTCCATGAAACCCTCGCTGATGCGATCGCCAGCGGTTTTTTCGCCCGCCGGGCCTTCCTTGAGGGATTCTTCATTGAGATAGAGATCCACAGTGGTGTAGGCGACGAGCGCATCGTATTTCTTGAGTGTGCCTGTGAGCTGCTCGATCTCTAGCATGACCTCGCTGATCCTGCTTTCAAGCGTGATGATATCCGCAAGGTTATCCGTTTGCACCAAGATGGCCTGCAAGCGCTCCAACTCAATTTTTAGAACGCCGAGGCGGGAGTCCGTGTCAAAATATGCGTCCGTTATATCGTCGCTGTTGGTATAGCTGCTCAAAAGCGTGCCAAGCGTCTCAACGCCCTTGACGAAGGCGTCCGCGCGCTCGGCGGGCACGCGCAGCTTCAGGCGCGCACTCCGGCCGGCATCCCCATAGACGGAAGGCTTTTTGCCCTCGATGGAGCTGCTTTGCATATAGCCGCCCTGCTCGGCGAGTCGTCGTTCAACCGCCGTGAGCACGCCATCAAAATCGTTGGTTTGCAGGGTGACGGTATAGTTGAGGATGACCTTTCGCCCGCCATAGAGCTCCTCAAGGGTTTTGCCCTGGAGCGAATCGTATACCTCGCCTACGCCAACGCCCTGGCCGGCATAATCCACAGCGGCTTCCGTTTCAGGGCTGATCGCTGGCGCTCCGTCCCAGGACGAGGTTCCCTTATCCTGCGTATTATTGAGGGAACCCGCGCAACCCGCGAGCAGAAGCACAATCAGAAGGGACGACAGCAATAGAGTCCATATCTTTTTCATGGGTGTTTCACCTCGCTTTACCACTATAACGCATTATATCATCTTCCGGTTGCACTCCGCCACGATTTGTGCTAAAATCCATTTTGTTACGCCGGAATGATGGAATTGGCAGACGTGACGGACTCAAAATCCGTTGTTGGCGAC
>CAYNDC010000254.1:0-2162 GCA_964396085.1 uncultured Clostridium sp.
CGCTCGGGCACGAAGATGACGGATTTGAGGCCCATGCGCGCCGCGTTGCCCGCGAGCGAGGAGGCGGCGTTGCCCGTGGAGGAGCAGGCGATGGTGTCGTAACCAAGCTCCAGCGCCTTTGCGACCGCAACGCCCGAGGCGCGGTCCTTGAGGGAGGCCGTGGGGTTGAGGCCATCGTCCTTGATGTAGAGCTTTTGAATGCCAAGCTCGTCCCCCAGCTTGCGCGAGGGGTACAGCGGCGTCCAGCCCACGCGCAGGAAGGAAGAAAAATCCCTCTGCTTCAGGGGAAGGAGCTGCGCGTAGCGCCACATGCTGTTGTCCTTGCTAAAGGCGAGGAACGTTTTATTAAAATGCTTTTTGACGTAGTCGTAATCGAAGAGAATATCCAGAATGCCCTTTTCGCCGCAGTGCGGGCAGGTCATCGACTCATCATAGGGGAGTCGCGTGCCGCAAAGCGTGCATTGATAGCCGGTAATGTTATCCATAGATACCCTTTCCAGAATAAAATCAGGCCGCTGCCAATCGATTCGTTTTATATAACTGCGGGCAACTCGAAGCAGTGTGCACGGTGCCCAAAGATCGGATTCTTGTTCATTATACTATGTTGTGATAAAATAAACAAGTAGAAAACTCTTGGCGCGCTGTGCGCAGCGCCGAGCAAATGGAGGAGCAATGATGACAAAAGCGTCCGAACGGTTCTTGAAATACGTTGCCTACGATACGCAGTCTGCGCAGGATGTACCACACATTCCCAGCACGGATAAACAGTTCGTCTTCGCGCGCGCCCTTGCCGCGGAGATGGAGGAGATGGGCGTGAGCGGCGTGCGGGTCGACGAGCATTGCTATGTGTATGGCTTTTTGCCCGAGACCGCGCCGGGCCTGCCCACACTTGGCTTCATCGCCCATATGGACACCTCTCCGGAAGTTTCCGGCAAGGACGTGCACCCGCGCATCATCCAAGCGTACGCCGGCGGGGATATCGAGCTTAACGCAGAGGTTGTAATCGATGAGGCGACCTTCCCCGCCCTTGGCGAACTCGTTGGGCAGGATTTGATCGTCACCGACGGCACGACGCTCCTGGGCGCGGATGATAAGGCCGGCATCGCCGAAATCATGACGCTGTGCGAAACGCTCCTCGCCCGCACGGATATCCGCCGCGGGAGGATTTGCATCGCCTTCACGCCGGATGAAGAGGTCGGCTGCGGCGCGGATGCATTCGACGTGGCGGGCTTTGGCGCGGATTTTGCCTACACGGTCGACGGCGGCGCGCTGGGCGAGCTGGAATATGAAAACTTCAACGCCGCTTCCGCCAAAGCGCTCGTGCAAGGCGTCTCCATCCACCCCGGCTCCGCCAAGGATCAAATGAAAAACGCCATCCACATCGCCAAGGAGTTTGACGCCATGCTGCCATCCTCCGAGCGGCCGGAGCACACCGAGGGGTACGAGGGCTTCTTCCACCTGCTCTTCTTCCATGGGGAAACGGAGCATGCCGAGCTTCACTACATCGTGCGCGACCACGACCGCGTGCGCTTTGAGGCGCGCAAGGAGCTCATGCAAAAGGCCGCTGCCTACATCAATCAGCGCCACGGGGAGGGAACGCTCAACCTCGCCATCCGGGATTCGTATTATAACATGAAGGAACAGATCCTGCCCCACTTCCACCTCATCGAAACCGCCAAAGCCGCGATGGAAGCGCTGGGCATCGCGCCCATCATCATCCCCGTGCGCGGCGGCACGGACGGCGCGCGCCTCTCCTACATGGGGCTTCCCTGTCCGAACCTGTGCACGGGCGGCTATTTCTTCCATGGCAAACGGGAGCTGATTCCCGTGCAGTCCCTCGAGAAGGTGAGCGCGCTTCTGCTCGAAATCGTGGAGCGCACCTACGCGCCAAAGGGCTGAACCCCCGGCGCGCCGGAGCGGGAGCGAAACCACAAAATAATTTAGGCGAATAAAAAATAATTTTGTTTTTCCCCTTTACAAAAGACTGTCCGCGGGATACACTATATGTGGGCGCAAAGCCGCGCCGCATCAGAAAAAATACCGATACGGGAGCAGAAAAACATGATCGATTTAACCATTCATGAAGACATGCTGCAACGCGCAGTCGAGCGCGCTCGTGAGCGCAACATACTCATCCCGACCTTCGCGCAGATGCGCGATCC
>CAYNDC010000255.1:0-2158 GCA_964396085.1 uncultured Clostridium sp.
AGAACTTCACCCAGCCCGGGCTGCAGGAGGTGATCATGGGCAGCACGCCGCCCTCCTTGACGCGGTGCAGCAGCTCGGTGCCCTCCTCCATGATGGTGAGGTCGGCTGCAAAGTCCACATCGAACACGCGGTCCGCACCCAGGCGGCGTATGGCCGAAACCATCTTGCCCGTGCAGCGTGTGCCGATGGGCAGGCCAAACTCCTCGCCGATAGCGACGCGGATGGAAGGCGCGGTCTGAAAGACCACAAACTTCTTGGGGTCGGCAAGCGCCTCCCAAACCTCCGCTGTGGAGTCCTTCTCGGTGAGCGCGCCCGTGGGGCACGCGGCGATGCATTGCCCGCAGTTGATGCAGGCGATCTCGCCCAGGCTCTTTTCAAATTCGGAGCCGATTTGCGTCCGAAAACCGCGGTTTTGCATGCCGATGGCATGCACATGCTGTACGCTCGAACAAGCGGCAACACAGCGGCGGCAAAGGATGCATTTGTTGTTATCGCGCACGATGCTCGGGGAGAGCTCATCGATCGATTTGATGATGCGCTCGCCGTCGAACTCGATTTGATCTACGCCAAGCTCCCGCGAGAGCGCTTGGAGCTCGCAGCCCTGGTTGCGCGCGCAGGTTAGGCAGGAACGGTCATGGTCGGAAAGGATCAACTCGAGCACCGAACGGCGGGCCTCGAGCACGGTGGGGGTGTTCGTGCGAATTTCGAGCCCCTCGCTCACGGGCAACACGCAAGAGGCTTGCAGTTTGCCGGTTTTGACCTCTTCCACAAGGCACATGCGGCAGGCGCCAATGTTGTTGATGTCCTTAAGGTTGCACAGTGTGGGGATGCGAACTCCCTGTGCCATACACGCCTCAAGCACCGTTGCGCCCGGCTCGACCTGAACGGGCCTGCCGTCGATTTTCATTGTTAGCATGTTTTGGAATCCTTTCTGGAGTGATTTCCGGCCTCACCGGATATACGCACAACAAGAAACGCGATCAAGCTCGCGCCTGTGAAAAGGATAACATGCGCTTGCATATCTGTCAATAAAAGAGGGCCGATAGAGCGCTGTTGTTGACGGCAAAAACGACAAAAAACCGAGGTTGGTTTTTCCGGGGGCGAAGACGATATCCACCTCTATTGACACGATGCAGCGGCATAGGGTACACGGGGGCCGCATGCGGATCATCCGGGCGAGGCGATAATGGCGAAGGGTAACAGAAAGCTTGCTTTCGCAGCGCGTTTGCCAATGCGCGGCACTTCACGTTTGACTGCGCGACTGCCGGCGAATGAGATTGACAATCGAACTGCGGCATGGCATAATATATTAAATTAAAACGCAAAACCGATGACGAAGACGAGTAGCCGGCGACGCCGACTTCCAGAGAGCCCCCGGTGCTGTGAGTGGGGCAGGAGGCAGCCGATGAATGGACTTCCGAGGGCGGCTTGAACGGAATGATTCTCAAAGTTCCAAGTAGATGCCGACGGGCTCCCACCCGTTATCCAGCGGGATACGCATGATGGTGCGTAATGCGAGTGGACGCTAATAACGTCAATTTGGGTGGTATCGCAGAAGCTGTGCTTTTGTCCCATGAAGGGGGACAAAGGCGCTTTTTTGTTTCCGGATTCCCGGCAAGGATCCGGCCCATCTGCCTCCCGAACATTATTTTGCAGGAGGAATGAACGATGAACCACAGCGCCGTAAAAAAACTCTTCACCCTTGTCCTTGCCCTTCTCCTTTTCACCCTCACGGCCTGCGCGGGCGCGCCCGTGGCCGAAACAACCCTAAAGGTCGGCATTCTGCAATATGCGCCGCATCCCTCGCTTGACAACTGCTGCGAGGGCATCGTGCAAGGCCTTGCGAACGCGGGCTATGTGGATGGCGAGAACATCATTATTGATACGCAAAACGGCAACGGCGAAACGGAAACCAACAATCTCATCGCCGGAAACTTCGCGGGCGCGGGATACGATCTGATCATCGCCATCGCGACCCCGGCCGCTATGAGCGCCTATGCCGCCGTCAAGGAGGCAGGCATCCCCGTGATATTCTGCGCTGTGTCCGATCCGGTTGCCGCGGGGCTGGCCCAAACGCTCGAAGCGCCAAACACCGGAGCGACCGGCACGAGCGACGGCCTCAACCTCGAGGGGCAGATGCAAATGATCCGCGCCTTTT
>CAYNDC010000256.1:0-2156 GCA_964396085.1 uncultured Clostridium sp.
GCCACAACATGAAGAACGGCACCATGTTCCACGACCTGATGAACTACAAGCAAAAGGATTTCTTCAACGAAAACCGGTTCATCTATTTTACGTGGGACGGCGTGCAGACCGTATGGGAGATCTATCTGGCCACGATCATTCCCTTCACGGAAGGCTACACGATCAACTACATCGGCACCCGCTTTTCGGGCGATGATAACTTCACCACCTACATGGCGGATATGATGGCCTATGCGGGCACGGTGTCCCCCTCGATCGTGGACCAGGACACCACCATCACCGCCGCGGATCAGGTGCTCACCCTTTCCACCTGCACCTATGAATACGACGATTCTTTCTTTGCGGTGCAGGCCAAACGCATTAAATAATTTTAGCGTTTGCGCAATTTCACATTGACAAAACATGGATCCGGCGCTACGATATGTAGTACCGGATCTTGCTGTTAAACACAAAATCTAGTAATGATCAGATTAAACCGATATGAGGTGGCACGATTATGATCCAACGGGTCCTCAAGCGCGACGGGCAACTTGTTCCCTTTCACCAGGAAAAAATCACCTGGGCAATTTATAAGGCCGCGGTCGCCGTGGGTGGAGACGACTTTGCCCGCGCGCAGCGCCTTTCCGACGAAGTGGTCGCTTACGTCTCAAAGAACATCGCGGGAGACGTTGCGGATGTGGAAACCATTCAGGACGCAGCCGAGAAGATCCTCATCGAAAACGGCCATGCGAAGACCGCCAAGGCCTTCATTCTCTATCGCGAAAAGCGCCGCGGCGCCCGCGAGAACAACGCCCTCATCGGGGCAACGATCAACATGTTCTCCGATTATCTCGATGACAGGGACTGGCAGATTCAAGAGAACGCCAACACGCAAAAATCCATCAACGGCATGAACAACTATGTGCGTGAAACCTTCACGAAGCAATATTGGCTGCATGAGGTGTATCCCGAGCAGGTGCGCCAGGCGCACAGCGAGGGCGACCTGCATCTGCACGACCTGGGCTTCTTCGGGCCGTACTGCGCGGGATGGGATTTGCGCCAGCTCCTGATGGATGGCTTCGGCGGAGTGGGCGGCAAGGTGGAATCCTCGCCCGCCAAGCACCTGCGCTCCTTTTTAGGGCAGATCGTCAACTCCACCTTTACCACGCAGGGCGAGACCGCCGGCGCGCAGGCGTGGAGCTCCATCGATACCTATTGCGCCCCTTTTATCCGCTACGACAAGCTCACATTTCACCAGGTCAAGCAGGCGTTGCAGGAGTTCATCTTCAACATCAACGTGCCTACGCGCGTGGGGTTCCAGTGCCCCTTCTCAAACCTGACGTTCGACATCAAGGCCCCGCGCACGCTCAAGGATGAAAACGTCATCATCGGCGGCAAGCTCATGCCGGAGAAGTACGGCGAGTTCCAGGCCGAAATGGATCTGTTCAACCTCGCCTTTTGCGAGGTGATGCTTGAGGGGGATGCCAAGGGACGCGTGTTCACCTTCCCGATTCCCACCATCAACGTCACCGCCGATTTCGCCTGGGATTCCCCGGTGGTAGACCGGTTTATGGAGATCACCTGCAAATACGGCATCCCGTATTTCTCCAACTACATCAACAGCGACCTCTCTCCCGAGGATGCGCTCTCGATGTGCTGCCGCCTCAGGCTCGATACGAAGGAGCTGAGAAAGCGCGGCGGCGGCCTGTTCGGCTCAAACCCGCTCACCGGCTCCATCGGCGTGGTGACGATCAACCTGCCGCGCATCGCCTATAAATCCAAGAGCCGCGAGGAGTTCTTCGCGCGCCTGTGGCGCATGGTGCAGATTGCGAAAAACAGCCTTGAAATCAAGCGCAAGGTCGTCGAAACGCAAACTGAGCGCGGACTTTATCCCTACTCCGCGCACTATCTGCGCAACGTTTATGAGCGCACAAACCAATATTGGTATAACCACTTCAACACCATCGGCATCATCGGCATGAACGAAGCCTGCCTGAACCTTTTCCACGACGGCACGGACCTCACGAGCGAAAAGGGCCAGGCCTTCGCCATCGAGGTGATGGATTACCTTCGCGCGCAGATGACCGCTATCCAGGAGGAAACGGGCCATTTCTACAACCTCGAAGCCACGCCCGCCGAGGGCACGAGCTACCGCCTCGCGCGGCTCGACCGCGCGC
>CAYNDC010000257.1:0-2149 GCA_964396085.1 uncultured Clostridium sp.
CCCCCTTCGCGGTGAGCATGATGATGGGCACCTCGCTCGTCTCACGAATGGCCTGACAGACCTCTATGCCCGAAAGCCGCGGAAGCATCACGTCGAGCAGCACGAGGTCGTAATTGCCCGCGCGGAACTTCTCGAGCGCTTCCTCGCCGTCTGCCGCGGAATCGGTCTCATAACCATCCTGCTCAAGGGAGAACTTCAGCCCCTTGACAATCAGCGGCTCGTCGTCAACAAGCAATATCCTCTTTGCCATCGCTGCCTCCAGAATCGGTATGCTGCGCGCATACCCTTCCAATTTGAACATATTATAACATATTGTAAAGCGCGATATATGCGCAATTTATGAATAAGGAATGAAATCGACTTTTTTGCGCAATAAACTGTACATATCCCGCGTTTTTTTGCTATAATGTGCTCTATAGCCGCTTTCGCAGGCTTCGAGTACCTTGTTTACGAAAGGAAATGCGTTTGAAAAAGCTGATCTCTCTCCTATTGGCGCTCATCGTCGCGTTTGGCATATATTCCAACCCCGCCGCGGCAGACGGCTTTGACCCGGCCTCCGTCTCCACCCCCCATGTTTGCCTCATAGACGCGGCATCCGGCGCGGTGCTCTACGAAAAGAAAGCGCGCGATCAGGCCTTTCCCGCCAGCACAACCAAGATCATGACCTGCATCCTCGCCCTCGAGCACGTTGCGGATCTCAACGAAGTCGTCACCGTGGGCAATTCGGTGGAGACCAAGGGTTCGTGCATCAAAATCCTCCCCGGCGAGAAAATGCCCCTGATCGATCTCATCTATGGCATGATGCTCGAATCCGGCAACGACGCGGCGCGCGCCATCGCGGAGTTCATCTCCGGCGGCGAAAGCGCGTTCGCGGATTTGATGAACCAAAAGGCTGCCGAACTGGGCATGACGGGCACGCACTTCCTCAAGCCCAACGGCTTGCACAACGAGGAGCATTACACCACCGCCTACGACATGGCGCTGCTCACGCGCTACGCCATGCAAAACGAAACCTTCCGCAAGATCGTTTCCACCACAACCTATAACGCCGCCCCCACAAACCGGGACAGCGACGGTTACCAGTGGCAGAACACCAACAAGCTCATCCACACCAAAAAGGACGAGCCATCCTACGAATACCGGTATGCGACCGGCGTCAAAACCGGAGACACGAATTACGCGGGACGCTGCCTCGTAGCGAGCGCCAAAAAGGACGGGCTGGAGCTTATCCTCGTGCTCTTTGGCGACGAGAGCGCCAACTACCGCTTTGAGAGCGCGGCCAGTCTGTTCAACTGGGGCTTTGAGAACTACGCCACGCTCGACGCGGCGACGCTCGGCCTTGAGACCACCCTTCAGACAGCCGTTGAGAACGCGGACCCGGCCGATACGCAGGGCGGCCTTCTCACGCTCAACATCGATTTGAGCGGCGCCACGATCAGCGCGCTTAACTCTACCATCGACGCCATCCGGCAGGATCCCTCCCTTCTGACCGCCACCAAGGCGCTAGACAAGCTCACCGCACCCGTCGAAGAGGGGCAGAAGGCGGGCATCGTTTCCTACCAATATAATGGCGCTACGCTCTTTACCGCCCCCGTGTACGCCTCGCGCGCCGTCGCTGCCGCGGGCGCATCCGAGAGCAGCGCTCCGGGCAGCAGCCCGCTGGCGCTCGAAACGCCCGATCCTGACGGCAACGGCAAAAAGAACAACTCCTGGGTGTTTTGGCTGTGCCTGCTCTTGGCGCTTATCCTCATCGTGTTCGTCGCGCGCGTGATTGCCGTGCGCCGCCGCCGCAGGCGCGCGCCGCGCAAGCGCAAGGCTTACCGCTCCCGGATCGTACGCTAAAGCGCAAATCCCGTCCCCCTGTATCCCCGTAGGGTCACCGGTCCGAAGCATCCGCATCCTCGCAGCTTATCAGGCGCCGGTCACTTGACCGGCGCCTTCGTATGGTTCAAATGGAGGGAATAGAAGGGCGGGGCCTTGGTGGGGATGGGGTTGAGCCCACCGGGCATGCGTCCGGTCTCAAGCGCTACGCGGGCCGAGGCGCATTTGCGTGCGCGCGGTTTTGTCTTTCGGGGCAGGCGCGCGCTTTCCTGCCGCCTTGCGCTGTGATATGATAAGAAAAAACGTCCGCAGCTGCCGTGGAGGGCTT
>CAYNDC010000258.1:0-2146 GCA_964396085.1 uncultured Clostridium sp.
TTTATTATATCTCAACTAACTCTGGGACTGGTACAAGGATTGGGGGGCAGGTCACCGGCGTAACAGCATTTTTCTGCAACTGCTCCCTCAAGGTGCTTGCGTTCTTTGCGATCCTGCTGGCGTTGACCCTGGGGCTGATCCTAGGGGCTGTGTTTGCGCTTGTGCTGATATGCACGGTTCCCTCGCTCATCGTGCTGGCTGTTATCCTTGGCATCCTGGTCATTGGCCTTGTGATTTTCCGCCTGTGCATGTGCTGCCATCGCAACCGATGCGGCTAAGAACCATCCCGCGCGCCTGTTCGCGGCGGGTGTAAAGCGAGCCGCCCCGCGCATAGCGCGGGGCGGCTCGGCCTGTATATAAGCGAAGGGGCTATTTCTTGTGTGGGCTAACGAACTGGGCGAACGCGCCGTAGCCCTCTTGCTCCATGAGCGCTTGGGGAATAAAGCGCAGCGCGGCGCTGTTGATGCAGTAGCGAAGGCCGCCCTTTTCCTGTGGCCCATCGGGAAAAACGTGCCCCAGGTGCGCGTCTCCCACGCGGCTGCGCGCTTCCGTGCGGGTCATCCCATGGGAAATATCCCGCGCCTCGCGCACGACGTTGGGGTCAATGGGGCGGGAGAAGCTCGGCCAGCCGCAGCCGGATTCGAACTTATCCCCGGAAGCGAAAAGCGGCTCGCCCGTTGTGATATCCACATAGATGCCCGGCTCAAAATGGTCGTTAAATTCGTTGTGAAAGGGTGGCTCGGTTGCCGCGCCCTGCGTGACGGCATACTGCGCCGGGGTCAGCGTTTGGCGAAGGCTCGCAGAAGTGGGTTTTTCATAGGCTGCGGGGTTCACCACGGCCTGCGCCGCCTTTTGGAACTTCGCGCGCGGGATGTGGCAGTAACCGCCGGGGTTCTTATCGAGATATTTCTGATGATAGTCCTCGGCTGGATAGAAGTTGATGAGCGGCCCCGCCTCCACGGCGACAGGCTCTTGCAAACGCTCCTGCAGTACTGCGAGCGCACGGCGGATAACGGGCGCGTCGGCCTCATCGGTATAATAGATGCCCGTGCGGTATTGTGTACCCGTGTCGTTGCCCTGGCGGTTGAGCGCCGTGGGGTCGATGGCGTCGAAGTATAGGCTCAGCAGGAACTCAAGCGGCACGAGTGAAGGATCGTATTCAACGCGCACGGCTTCCGCATGGCCGGTGTTGCGGCGGCACACATCCTCATAGGTGGGGGCTTGCGTGTTGCCGTTGGCGTAGCCCACTTCAGTTGCGTTCACGCCGCGCACGGCGGTGATGTACTTTTCCATACCCCAGAAGCAACCGCCCGCTAGATAAATTTCAGCCATAACGCACCTCCGCGTGTATTTGATGATAGCATTATCCGCTATTTGCGTGCGTATGACAAGCCAATGGTAATTGTGACGATGTTACGGAAAAAACGCGCAATCAGGCTACAATAAGCATTGGAGAGAAAGTTTGCGCACGGAGGACTCCCGTGGCGCATGCCATATTGAAACGATGGGAGGCAATTGAACATGAAACCCAAAGTATTTGCGCTTATGATGGCGGCGGTTTGCACTGCGCTTCCGCTGGCGGCCTGCGCCACCGGCGAGGCGCCCGAAGCCGAGACGCCGTCCGTTTCCGTAGAAACACAAAAACCGGTTGCGGATTATAAAAAACTCACGGCAGAGGAGGCCATGGCGCGCATGGAAGCGCAGGAAGGAGCGCTCGTCGTCGATGTGCGCACGCGTGAGGAGTACGACGCGGGTCACATCGAGGGGGCGATTTTGCTTCCCAACGAAACCATAGGCGACGCGATGCCCGCAGAGCTACCCGACCTCGATGCGGAGATCCTCATCTATTGCCGCTCGGGCAACCGCAGCGCACAGGCCGCGCGCAAGCTCATCGCCTTAGGCTACACACAGGTGTACGACTTTGGCGGCATTATTGACTGGCCGTACGAAACGGTCATGGATTGAATGGAAAAGAAAAGAAACGGAGGAAATAGCATGATGTCAATTTATAATTTTGCATACACAGCAATGGAGAACCGGCCTGTGCAGATGGCCGAATACAAGGGCAAGGTTTTGCTCATCGTCAACACCGCGAGCAAATGCGGCTTTACCCCGCAGTACGAGGGGTTAGAGGAGCTCTACCGCG
>CAYNDC010000259.1:0-2133 GCA_964396085.1 uncultured Clostridium sp.
GCGCATCCTTCGTAAACTCTCGGGCCGCGCGCATACGGTATACACCGGCGCGGCCGTGCTCTGCGGCGACCGCGAGGAGGTCTTTTGCGATGAGACCCGCGTCAGGTTCAACCCGCTCTCTAACGAGGAGATCCTCGCCTACATCGCGACCGGCGAGCCGATGGATAAGGCCGGCGCATACGGCATACAAGGCCCGGGCTCAATCCTCGTCGAGCGCGTCGAGGGCTGCTATTTCACGGTGATGGGTCTGCCCAATCCCCAGCTCTATCGAGCGCTGCGCGCCGCGGGCATTTCCCCGCGATGGATGCGCGAATAAGCACTTTTTTCCGTTCATGCGGTCTGCCTTTGCCGAAGGGCTTGACTTGGCTATCAAAAGGAAATACCATCCAATCACAGGCCGCAATGCGGCCGGGGTCGAAAGGGTAGCGCAAGGGCTCCGAAGAAGCATCTCTTCGGAGCCCTTGTGTCGCTCTTACGGCGAATATTGCCTTGGGGCGGGAGGTGAGTGCAGGCTGCGGCCGCCGGAGTCCGCACCAATCATCCATCCATGGGTTTTTCGCGCCTGTGTCCCCACGCGGGAGCTTGAGCGCAAAGGCCTCGAGGTCCCCCGCTATTTCCCTTTGAGCGCAGCCTCGGCAAAGCTGTTGTCCACCAGTTCGCCAAGCTCCACGCGTGCGGATAGTTCGCCCGAACCCTCGATAACATCCTGCAAACGCGTGAAAGCATCCGCGGTCATGACGGGGTCCTTCATCCACGAGTCGGTCGCGCGGTAACTCTTGGCAACCATCGCGAGCGTTTCAACCGTGGAATCGGGGAAGAAGGGCAGCATGGCCTCGGCAACTTCCTTGTCGCTCGCATTCCAAACCCACTGCTGCGCACGGTAGATCGCGCGCACGAACGCCGCACAGAAATCAGGATCCTTTTCGATGGTCTGCTGGCGCACCATGAACACAGTGTAGGGTACCTCGCCGGATTCGAGGCCTACGTTGGCGACGATGTAGCCCTTGCCGGCCTTTTCAAACTCCGAGGCCGTGGGTTCAAAGAGCGTGACGTAATCTCCCGTGCCGCTCTCAAATGCGCCGCCCATCAAGGGAAACTGAATGTTGGTGATAACTTCGATGTTCTCGCCCGCAACGAGGCCGTGTTGCTTGAGCACATAGGTCAGCGTCATGAGCGGCATGCCTCCCACGCGCCCGCCGATCACGGTTTTGCCCGCAAGGCTCTCCCACTTAAAATCCGGTTCGGGATTGCGGCCCACGAGATAGGATCCATCGCGCTTGGTCAGCTGCGCGATGATCATGGGGTGCTCTTCCTGTCCCTGATTCTTGACGTAGATGCCCGTTTCGGGCCCCATGAGTGCAACATCCGCATCGCCGGCGAGCAGGGCGGTCATGCTCTTTTCGCTGCCGCCGCCGGTGGTGATTTCGACATCCAGCCCTTCCTCGGCCATAAAGCCGCGGCTGACGGCGACGTAGAGCGGCGCGTAGAACACGGAACGGGTAACCTCGTTGAGGCTGACCTTCCTCAATTCTTTCTCCTTGTCGCCGCAGGCGCACAGCAGGCAGGCCGAAAGCGCCATGAGTGCGCACAGAAACAAACATACAGCCCTTCTCATAGATACCTCCTTGAAATGATTGGCTTCTCCATTTTATTCAGGGAGGCGAAAATCGGGCACAAAATTTACATGAAAAAAACGTAGGTCACGCGCGTTGCTCGCTTACTCGTAAACCGAATATTCCGCGCAGACGACACCCGGCTTTCCCGTGGGCGAGCAGCCAAAGAGCTTGCTATAAGCGCGCAAAAACGAGGAGTAGCTCTTGAAGCCGCAGCGGTAGCAGGCGTTGGTGGCGGATTCTCCATGCGCGATCAAGTCGCGGGCAAGCAGCAGGCGCTTATCCGAAACATAGCCGTGGATGGTGTAGCCCATCTCCCGCCTGAAGCAGCGCATCATATGGTATTTGCTGATAAAGAAGCGCTCCGCCAGGGCGTCGATGCTGATCTCCTCGCTCAGGTGGTCGTTGAGATAGGAAAGGATGTCGAGCACCTTCCCATCCCCCGTCCCAACCGGGACGGGCGGCGGGGCGCTCTCCCCGCGCCGCAGGCGCCCCAGCTCGACCATCAGCCGTAAAAAGA
>CAYNDC010000260.1:0-2125 GCA_964396085.1 uncultured Clostridium sp.
CATGCGGCCCTTGCCTTCGTCCCCCCAGTTGGTGCCCACGATTGCCGTTAACATATGCGTTCATCCTCCCTCAAACGTTGATTGCCGCCGGACATCCGGCATTGATTTCAGTTTCTGTTTCAAGCATCCCGGCGAGCGAGTCGAGGTATTCCTCCGTTTGCCGCGCAGCCCTGCCGGTGAAGGCCGCGGGGTCGATGAGGGATGCAATCTCCGCTCGCGTCAACTCAAAGCGCGTGTCCCCCGCAATGCGCTCGACAAGGTCGTTCTCCTCGCCGTCAAGCTTCACCCGCTGCGCCGCAGCAAGGGCGTGCGCACGCAATGCTTCGTGTAGCGCCTGCCTATCCCCGCCTTTTTGTGATACGCAGTGCATGAGGATGTTCTCGCTCGCCATAAATGGCAACTCGTCCATCAGGTGCTTGTTGATGACGGCGGGATACACCCGAACGCCTTTGATGACGTTGATGTAAAGCGCGAGGATCGCATCCGTCGCGAGGAACGCCTCCGGGATGGAGATGCGCCGGTTGGCGGAATCGTCCAGCGTGCGCTCGAACCACTGCGCCGCCGCCGTGAAGGCGGGGTTCACCGCGTCGCTCATCACATAGCGTGCGAGGGAGGCGATGCGCTCGCTGCGCATGGGGTTGCGCTTATAGGGCATGGCCGAGGAGCCGATTTGATGGTCCTCAAACGGCTCGTCAAACTCCTTCAAATGCGAGAGCAGCCGGATGTCGTTGGAAAACTTGTGCGCGCTTTGCGCGATGCCCGAAAGCGCGTTGAGCACGAAAGAATCGACCTTGCGCGAATACGTCTGCCCCGAAACCGCGTAGCAGCCGGAAAAGCCCATCTTCGCGGCGATGTGCTGCTCGAGAGCTTTGGCCTTTTCTTCATCGCCGCCGAACAGCTCCATAAAGCTCGCAGCGGTGCCGGTCGCCCCTTTGCAGCCGAGCAGCTTTAATTCGGATAGCTGAAAGTCCACCTGCGCGAGATCCATTTCGAGATCCTGCAGCCAGAGCGTCGCGCGCTTGCCAACAGTCGTGGGCTGCGCCGCCTGGAAATGCGTGTACGCAAGGGTCGGCACGTCCTTGTATGCGCGCGCGAAGGCTGCCGTTTCCCGCATGGCGCAAACGAGCAAAGCGCGGATGATCCCGAGCGCCTCGCGCATGCGCATGAGATCGGTGTTATCCCCCACATAGCTTGAGGTCGCGCCCAAATGGATGATGGGCTTCGCCTTGGGGCATTGCTCCCCGAACGCGAGCACGTGCGCCATCACATCGTGCCTGACGCGCGCCTCGTGCGCCGCGGCACTCGCGTAGTCGATATCCTCCACATGCGCGCGCATTTCATCGATTTGCTCCTGAGAAATCGGGATGCCCAGCTCCATCTCCGCCTCCGCGAGGGCCACCCAGAGCTTGCGCCAGGTGGAAAACTTCACATCGTCGGAAAAGAGGTGCTGCATTTGTGCGCTCGCGTAGCGCTCGCATAATGGCGAGCGGTAGACATCCGTGCCCTGCATAAAAGTCCCTCCGCAATAAAAAAGGTGTCGAGCGGGCGAGCAATGACGGCTCCTCTCTCGAACACCCATGTTCCCTCTCAAAGCATACTTTATGCTTAGAGCATTGTCAAGAACGATAAGCTGTGCTGATATCGCCATTGATTATGGGGCTATTGGTAGAAGTAATGCCAGGGATTCCCCCGGCGTGTGCGGTAGGCAAAACCGATCACCCTTTGCAAGCGTTAGAGCTCGCCTGCATTGAGCTTTAGAATGTTGATGACGTGGCGGATGTGGATGCTCATGGCGGACTTCGCCCCCGCACCGTCCCGCAAGCGCAGGAAATCGCACATATCGCGATTGTCGCTGATGACGATGGGCTCGAAGGCGGCCGTGCTCTCAACCACCTCCATCGCCTCGTTCACGGCGGCGTTGATAATGGGGAAGAGCCGGATGATGAACTCGTTATGGGAGGCAGCAGCGATCATTTCGTGGAACTTCTGATCCGCGATCGCCCAGTCCCCATGCGCATGGATGAGCGCCTCGACAAGCCGCGCCTGCTCGAAGATGCCCTGCAGCTCCTCTTCCGTGGCGCGAAAGCAGGCGAGCATGATGCACTGGGGCTCGAACATCAGGCGA
>CAYNDC010000261.1:0-2120 GCA_964396085.1 uncultured Clostridium sp.
CTTTTCGCCCCCATGATGCCGGCCACCTGCGCGACGGCGAGCACGTCGCCTTTCTTGACCGCCCCCTGCTCGATAGCCCGGAAACACGCCCCGCTCATACGGATGCGCCCCGCGGCAACAGCCCGCCGCCGCGTCGCCGGCTTTTCGCTCACATTGACCATGACCGCGTCCCCGCGCGCGTCAATGTGCGTGAAGTGCGGCGCGTTTTCTGCGGATTCGTTGGGGAAAACCGAAGTTTCCTGCATGGCGTTCATCCTTTCTACGGTGTTTATCATCATTTGCCAAACGAACATTCGGGAAAGCGACATTCGGCGCAATCGAGGCAGAGGCCGCCCTCGCCGTAGCGCGCGAGGCGCTCGGCCGTAACGGGCACATCCGCCATGACGCTTGGCAATACGAGGTCGAATATGGTGCGTCTGGCATACATTACGCAGCCGGGCAGCCCCATCACGGGGCGACCGTCCGGGGAGTAGGCCATGAGGAACATCGCCCCCGGTAAAACCGGCGCGCCGTAGCTGACGATGCGCGCACCGCTGTTTTTGATGGCCAGCGGGGTGCGATCGTCCGGGTCAACGCTCATGCCGCCCGTGCAGATCACCAGATCCAACCCCTCATTTAGCATATCCCCGATCGCCTCGGCGATCTTTGCCGGATCATCCCCGAGGATGACGTGCTTGGCGATCGTCCCGCCGAACTCGGCGAGTTTATCCGCGATGACGGGCGTGAACGTATCCGCGATGCGGCCGGAAAAAACCTCGCTCCCCGTCGTCACAACCCCGGCGCGCTTGTTTCCAAATGGCAGCACCCGCAAGAGCGGCGCTTCGCCCGCACGGCGTTTGGCCTCCTCCATGCGCTCCTTCTTAATGAGCAGCGGGATAACGCGCGTGCCCGCGAGCTTCATGCCCGCCTTCACCGCAAAGCCGCCGTGGCGTGTGGCGATCATCATATCCCCCAGCGCGTTGACGGCATCAAGGCCTTTCGTGTCGATGAGGAGCAGCCCGTCGATCTTGGCGATCAGCTCGATCTTCCCCTCTTTGGGAGCGCTGGCGCGGATGTTTTCTCCCATGCAAATGTCGCGCAGCACCGCGGCCGCATCGTCCTCGTGCAGCATGGTCTCATCGTTCTCCCAGATGTACACATGCTCCTTGCCCACGCTCAAGAGCACCGGGATATCCTCCGGCACGATGATGTGGCCCTTGCGGAACACCGCGTCCTTGGTGACGCCTTTTATGATCTGCGTGATGTCGTGGCAGAGCACCTGCCCCACCGCGTCCTCCGTTTTCATCAGCTTCATGACGGTTCCTTTCCTCTATGCGTATACCTTAACCAAGGATAACGCTTCCCTAAATAAGCCGCCTGCTAGCGGCGGCGCGTTTTTTCTTACATGATTGTAACCCGTTTGCGGCGCGATGTAAAGATGTTGCCGCGCGATTTGCATTGCGTTTGCAAGAACGCTTGCGTTGGCCGGAGTCCCGCACGCATTAAAGGAACATCGTGTAATAGCCCGCAACCTCGACGCCTGCCGCCTTGACCGCCTGCTCCACCACACCCCTCGCCTCGGGCGGCGCGCACCAGGCCATGCCGCAGCCCGCCGAGATTTCGCGCGGCACGGGGATGAGCCTGCCCGGTATGCCCGCTTTCCCAAACGCCTTTTCCAGCGCCATGGCGGCCGCCGTCGTGTGGAAGGTGACAACGAGCTTGAGCTGCTTCTCCCTCACCGGGCGATCTCCCGCACGGCGCGGATGGCCTCGTCTATCTCATCCTCGCGCGTGAACCACGAGAAGCTAAAGCGCACGGCTCCCTGCTCCACCGTCCCCAGCGCCTGATGCATGCGCGGCGCACAATGCGCCCCCGCACGCACGGCGATGTCGTAGCTTTGCGATAGCTCATCCGCCACCGCGCCTGAATCGAGCGCGCCGATGTTGAGCGTCACGATGGGCGCGCGGCTTGTGGCTAACATATCGCCGTAGACGGTTATGCCATCCACCGCGCGCACCCCCTCGTAAAAGCGCCGCGCCAGCGCCGTTGTCTTTTCATGAATCGCGCTGACCCCGACCGTTTCGAGGTACGCGAGCGCCGCATCAAGCCCCGCGATGCCGTGCCCGTTGAGCGTGCCCGCC
>CAYNDC010000262.1:0-2085 GCA_964396085.1 uncultured Clostridium sp.
TGATGAATTTTTTAAATATCTCTTTAGTAACACCGCTCGGCATAAATTCATCCCAGGAGGGATCATCCATGAGGGTAACCAACTTTGACATTGTAATATCTTCACCAATGTCAATGTCAGCACCATAAATCAAAAGTGGCATACGAATGGAAATTCCTCGCAAAATTGATATTGCGGTTTGTTTGTTTTTATTCTTTTCCTTGGCTTCATCAAGTTTTGCCTGTTCCTCAGGAGTACGCTCACGCTTTGGCTTTTTATCAATTTTTTTCAGTTCTTCGTATTCCTCATCGGTAAATCCCTGGTTATTGATATCAATTTCATTTGTTTTCTGCTGTGCCTTTGATGTTCCGATAATTTTCTTAAGGTCGGCAAAATCATCAAGTGCCACACCGTCGAGTTTGAGTAACTCGTCATTGTACAGATTTGTATCATCAAAACCGTTCTGTACGGCTCTTTCCGCATAGGCTCGTTTCAACTGCTGCAGCAAATTATTGGTATTATACTTTTTCATCTCTGTACCATCCACAGAGATAACAGGGCAGTAATTCAAAAATTCACCGAGGATTTTTCTATCATCACCGCCTGTCTTTCCTGCCTTGGTGGAGATTGCAACGGATTCTGCTACCATTTTAAGCGTGCGATCAGGAGCAAAATCAAATACATAGCAACATTGCTTGATTTTACCGTCCTTATTACAAGGTGACTGTACTCGGAAAATAGTCTGCAAATAGTTTGCTGCCGAGGTTGAAAAAGAGCCAGAAAGCATAAAAACAGCTGTCCATTCCGGTACTGTTACTCCTGTTGTCAACTTGCCACAAGAAAGAGTGATTGTGTACCCATCTCCTGCTGTGTCTATGGCATAGCGAACTTTTTGTAGGGCATCCTTTGATTCTTCATCCTTATCACCGTCTCCGGCAACATTCACGATATTGAATTGTCCACATCCAAAAACAGGATGAGCTTTCATCATTTTGCTAAGTGCTTTTGCTTCCTTTACACCAGGTACCATCCATAGAGAGTGTTTAAAGAGTTCTCGGTATTCCAATGTGGAATAAGGGTAATTACTTGTGCTATCTTCTTTGGTTATGAGGTTAATAAAACTTCTGACATCTGCCTCATGGCAAAAATCACCCACGCTTTGACCAGCCGGAATATCACGCTTGTCTACACGGATATCACCAGTCCAGACCCGGAAAAACTCACGGAAATTAAATGCTTTGTCCTCCAATTCTGCATATTTTCCATTATCAATAAGTTTTCCGAGGTCATAAGTAAAAATTTTCAGTTCAGGCAATTCATCATATGGATTAGAGTCTCCGAAATGCAGCGCATCCCACTCAGCTTTTCTGCTCTGCTCCATGACATAATCCCAAGTATAGATACTATTGTCCTCGTAATCTCGGAGAATATTAAAAGGTGTGCCGGACAAGGCCAGAAATTTGGTATCGTGATCAGTGCCTTCCTTGACAATAGTTTTAATAACATCGTCACCGAGAGCTGTGGTGGTACCTTCATGGGCTTCGTCAACAATAACAAAATCCCAATCAAGAGAGAAAACAGCATTGTTTTTATCAAATTTACCACCTACAGCATCAGAACCACGTAAATCCTGCATAGAGGCAAAATAAACAAACTTCTTGCTGGATTTTAGCAATTGCTCAACATTATAGCCACTGTTTTTAGAGCCATACACATAATCTTTTTCGCTATAAAAAATCTTTGTGAAATCTTCGTACCAGCCGCTATCTACAACAGGTCTGTGAGTGATAATAATGGTACGACTGAATTTCGCTCTACGCACCACTTCTAATGCAGATAAGGTTTTGCCAAAACGCATCTTAGCGTTCCAGAGCATACGATTTCCATCTTTGAACTGCTTAAGAGTTTTCTCTATGGCTTCAACCTGCTCTGGTCTAAATACAATAGGAACAAAGTTGTCTGCGGGCAAGTTTGATAAGTTATTCTGATTCTTTTTAACGGCTTCAATTGCTTTTTTCGCCGTCTCGAGGTCAACCTTATACCACTCGCGTCCGGTAGTATTTTGAGGCATTTTCTTTTGGATATGAGAATTTTCAAGCACACGAT
>CAYNDC010000263.1:0-2069 GCA_964396085.1 uncultured Clostridium sp.
GGTGATCTCTACACTGCCAGTGTAGCGCGATAGCCAACTTCGCTAAAGCCCCATTTGGACGCGAAGCCTATTATACGTTATCGCTCCGGTTTTGTAAAGTCCTTTTTCACGGGGAAGTATTGATATAGCGTGCAGGTCATGCCGCCGTTGGATAGTTTGCGGCGCTTGTCCGCCGGTTTACCGTAAACCTGCTCGAAATCGCGGTTGGCGCTGATGATGGCGATCTTCCAGTCGACGAGCGCGTCAAAGGCGCGGCGCATATCGCGGCTGAGCGCATCCGCCTCGCTTTTCTTGAGCATGCGCTCGCCATAGGGCGGGTTGCATACGAGTACGCCGCCGGTCTTGTCGGTTTTGAGGGAGCTTACGGGCGCAACCTCCCAGGCGAGCATCACGCCTGCCTTTTTCGCGTGCTTCTTGCATAGCTCGATGCTGCGAGCGTCGATGTCGCGCCCGAGGATGTCCAGCGGCGCATTATTGATGGAATCCAGCGCGCGCTTGCGCTCGGCGGCGAACGTGCCGGAGGGGAGGAAGGACCACTTTTCGGCTGCGAAGGAGCGGCCAAGGCCGGGCGCCATGTTGCGTGCGATCATGGCGGCCTCGATGGGCATGGTGCCGCTACCGCACATGGGGTCAATCAGCGGCATGTCTGCGTAGTAGCGCGAGAGCGTCACGATCGCAGCCCCCAGCGTTTCGCTCAGGGGAGCTTCGACGTTGTAGGTCCGGTAGCCCCTGCGCGAGAGGCCTGCCCCGCAGGGATCGAGCGCAACGGTCACCAAATCGCGCAGAATGCCGATTTCGATGATGACCTCGTTGCCCGTTTCGGGGAGCAAAGTCGTTTGATAGGCGGTCTTGAGGTTTTCGACGATGGCCTTTTTGGCGATGCTCTGGCAGTCCGAAACGGAGAAAAGGGTGCTCTTGGCACTTTTGCCGGTAACGTGAATGAACGCGTCGCGCGGCAGGTATTCGCGCCAGGCGAGTGCGCGTACGCCCTCAAAGAGCGCATCAAAGCTTTTCGCTTCGAATGAACCTACCTCGAAGAGCACGCGCTCGGCTGTGCGCAGCCACAGGCATGCACGCGCCATCGTGGAAAAATCCCCCTCAAAGCGAATGCGCGCATCCTCCACGGTGAGGACGGATATGTCGTTGCGGCGAAGCTCGGCGGCGACGAGCGCCTCAAGACCCAGCTTACAGGTGGCGATAAAAATCATAGGCAGCGCTCCAGCCTCGTCAGTGCGTTTTTGAGCCGCAGCGCGCTCACGCCGTAGCGCGCGCAGATGTCGGTTTTCGCCGTTTTTTCTCCCACCTCGCGGCAGGCGAGGTATTCGAGCGCAGCGGCCATCGCGGCGGCCTGCGCGCGCGTCAAGCGGGGCAAGCTGCCCTGCGTGCCGCTGATGAACTTCTCCCAAAGCGCCACGGCGCGGCCTGCAATCTGCTCGGAGCGCCTGCCGCGCATGGTGCTTAGGCATAATACCAACGCATCGCGATAAGGCTTGCTCACGCCTGCGTTGAGCGCGCTGCTTACCCGGCTTTGCACGAGGACGCCGCCGAGGTAGGCGATATAAGGCTCCTGCGCGCTTTGCCGGGTCAGGTAGGCAAGCGCCTCATGCTTGAGCTCATCCGGCTGCTCCCGGCGCAGAATGTAATCGCGCAGCACCTCCTCCCCCCGCGCGTCGGCGAATGTGGAGACGAGCGCGAGAAGCGCGCGCTTGATGCCGCGATCCGGCAGCGTGAAGCCCCATTCGATCAGGTGGCGTAGTTCGTTGCCGTTTTCCCAGGATTCCTGAAGTTCCGGCTGGGACTGCGCGACGATCTCGTTGAGGCGGTTGATGCGCGCGAGCATTTCGTCAAATGGCACCTGATAGTTGAGCATGTATTTGCGCTTGGCGGCATTGCTCGCGCCGCCGGAAGCCTGCGCCGCGCGGCACAGGCCGCGGTAGTAGCGTGCGATCAGGTCGGCCGAATTGATCTTAAGCAGCGTATCGTAGCAGCGTACAGCCTCAGCGTAGCGGTCCGACTCAAAGGCGCACATCGCCAGACGGTGCAGCGAGCCCTCGTCATACGGGTATTTG
>CAYNDC010000264.1:0-2067 GCA_964396085.1 uncultured Clostridium sp.
TTTTCGATGACCTGCAGCCCCGAGATGATCGAAACGTCATGTTCGGCGGAGCGGCTGCCGAAGAATACGCCAAGGTTTTGCATAAAGCCTCCTTATTCGGCGAAGTTGTCGGGCAAATCGTTCTCGAAGAGCACCGTGCAGCCCGGCACGGTGTAGAGCTTGAGGCGTTCCGTCGCCTCGGCGAGGGAGGCGGCGCGCACGAGATTCTCCTCGGGGAAATGCGCGTCGAGAATGCCCTTGCAGATGGGGTCCGCATGCTTTTTGCCGATGATGATCGCAATATCCGCAGCGCCGGCGATTTGCCGGCCAAGGTCGTAGTTGAGCTCTTCCTCCTCACGCCCCTGCTCCACCAGACCCGGCGTAACGACGATCTTTCGGCCCGGGAACATGCCAAGAACGTTGAGCGCCTCACGCGCGCCCACGGGGTTGGCGTTAAACGCATCGTCGATGACTGTGATCGCGCCTGGGATGAGCTGCAGCCTGTGTTCGACCGGTTCGGCCAGCGCGATTGCCGCGGCGATTTCCGCCATGCTCATGCCCAGCCGATACGCAAGAGCCGCAGCGCCCGTGATGTTGAGAATGTTGTACTTACCAAGCAGCTTGGTTTGGCACGCGATGCACTCGCCGTTTTCGGCGATGAGCGTAAACGAGCTGCCCGCCGGTCCCGCAGCGATATCCGCCGCACGCATGAAAAGATCCCCGCCTTCAATGCCGTAGAGATATTTTTCGGCGAGCGTCGTTTCTGCATAAAGCTTGCGGCAGTTCTCGTCATCCCCGTTGAGGAAGCAGCAGCCGTCCTCGCCCAGACCGCGCAGCAGCTCGCCCTTGGTTTCCACGACGTTTTCGATGGAGCCGAACGTCTCCAGATGCTGCTTGCCCACGGCCGTGATGATGCCGTACTGGGGCTTAACCAGGCGGCAAAGCTCCCGGATATCCCCGCGGTAGCGCGCGCCCATTTCGGCGACGAACACCTCATGCGCATCCCGGAGCTGCTCGCGGATGACGCGGGTCACGCCCATGGGCGTGTTGTAGCTGCCGGGCGTGATGAGCACGCCGTATTTTTTACGGAGCATCGCCTGGAGCGCGTATTTGGTGCCGGTTTTTCCAAAGCTGCCCGTGATGCCGATTTTGACGAGGTCTTCCCGCCCGGCGAGCTTCTTCCTCGCGTCGTTGAAATACCAGCCCTTGATTGCGCTTTCCACGGGGTAGGTGAGGCCGTAGGCCAAAAGCACGAACAGCGGCAAAAGCGCGCCCGGCGCATAGCGAATGAGGAAGGGCCACAGGAACGTCCACCAGCCAAACGAGGAGAACTCCCAGCCATAGGCCGGCAAAAAGAGGTTGGCAGAAAAGCAGAAAGCGAGCGCCCACTCGGCGACGAGGAAACGGATCACGCGCCCGGTATAGACCAGCGGCTTGACGTGCTTCTTCCGGGTGAAGCCATAATAGTGCGCGACCAGAAGGAAGATATAAACAAAGTCCGCCGCCGAATAGCATATGACGGCGAGGATGCTCTCATTCCCCCCTAGAAACGCATAGCTCATGCGCAGCAAAAAAGCCGCGAGACCCGCGAACAGGTAGGGCACGAAATCCGCGGCAGCATGCCTCAACAGCCAGCGCAGATACATCCTGCCCTGGTAGCTTTCCAACTGCATGATGTGCACGAGCGGAAGCGACGCGGCCGTCACCGCAACCCCCATCAGCCCCGCCAGTGCATAAAACAAAACGTTTTGCAACATTCAATTTCCCCTTAATCCTTAAAATAGGCCCGCAGTACGGCACAGAACTGGCCGTACTTCTCCGCGTAGGAGAAATGGCCTGCGCCCTCGAGCACGGCAAGGCCCGCGCGCGGGATACGCGCTTCCATGACCTTGGCCATATACAGCGGTGTCGCTTCATCCCGCTCGCCCCAGACGAGCAGCGTGTCGTTTGTAATGCGCGAAAGTCGCGCGGTTAAATCGAGGTTGACGGTTTTGACAAACGTCTTTCGCATCACCTCGCTCTTGAGTGCCCGATAATCCGCGCTGCCGGCGCTTTGCTGCCTGCGGCTGATGCCAAAAAGCCGGTCGA
>CAYNDC010000265.1:0-2013 GCA_964396085.1 uncultured Clostridium sp.
TTGCACTATATAGTTTTCAAGGTGCGTCTGCCGCTTTTTTCGTTCGTCTTGCGCGACAGCTTTTGTATGATAGCAAAACAGAATCGGAATGTCAATGACTTTTTTCGCAACTTTTCGATTTTCTGTGAAGTTTGCATCCACGTCACAAAACGCTTATACTATCGGGGAAGAAAACGCACGGAGGCGGTTATGGACATTCGTCCGATCGGTTTTTTCGACAGCGGTCTTGGCGGCGCGAGCGTTCTGCGGGAGGCGCTGCAGGTATTGCCGGATGAAGCTTACATTTATTATGGTGATGACGCCAACGCGCCCTACGGCGACCGGAGCGACGAGGAAATCGCGCGCCTGACGCTGGCCTCGATGCAAAAGCTCATGCGCTTTGACGTAAAGGCGATTGTGCTCGCGTGTAACACGGCAACCGCCACCTGCATCGACGCCGTGCGTGCCGCGCTGCCCGTGCCCGTAGTGAGCGTGGAGCCCGCTGTGAAACCCGCCTGCCAGGAGCCGGGCGCCGGCAGCATCCTCATGCTCGCCACGGCTGCAACCACGCGGCTTGGCCGCTATCAGGCGCTGTGCGCGCGCATGCCGAACCCGGCGCGCATCATCAGCGTCGCCTGCCCGGGGCTTGTGGAGCGCATCGAGCAGGGTCAACTGCACCCCGGTGCGTTCGATGACCTTTTTGACAAATATCTTTCCTTTTTACACGCAAAGCAAATTGACGGCATCGTGCTGGGCTGCACGCATTATGTATTCATCAAAAAATCCATTGAGACATATGCGAAAGCGCATTTTGCGGGCGCGTGCCGCCTGTATGACGGCAACGCCGCCACGGTGCGTCAGCTCGCGCGCGTGCTCGAGGCCAGCGGCCTTTTAAGCGACGCCACCCACGCAAACAATGCGCGCATAGAATATCACACCAGCGGCGATACGGCTCGTTTGGAGCCGCTGTTTCGCTCGTTCATATCCGGGGAAGGCGAATGGGCTTGAGCGGCTTTGTGACATCGATAGCGCCGCCGCCGAGGCACTCCTCCCCCCGATAAAACACAACCCACTGGCCGGGTGTGACCGCACGTTCCGGCTTTTCAAATTCCACCAAGCAGCCTTCGCCGTTGATCCTCACGCGCACCGGCACATCCGTTTGCCGGTAGCGGAACTTCGCCGTGCAGGTAAACTCCGCCGCGGGCGCCTCCCCGGCGATGAAACTGATGCTCCCCGCCTCGAGCGCGGTGGAAAAAAGCTCTTCCTTCTCGCCCTGCTGCACGACGAGCAGATTTCGCTCCATATCCTTGCCGATGACAAACCAGCTATCCCCCGAGCCTTCGCGCATGCCGCCAATGCCGAGCCCGCGCCGCTGGCCGAGGGTATAATACATCAGCCCGTCATGCCTGCCGACGATTTTTCCGTCTAAGTTGACCATGTCGCCCGGTTGCGCGGGCAGATATTGCATCAAAAAGCGTTTGAAGTTGCGCTCCCCGATAAAGCAGATGCCGGTCGAATCCTTTTTGGCGGCGTTGGCAAGCCCGGCTGCGGCGGCCAGGGAGCGCACCTCGCTCTTTACGAGCGTTCCAATGGGGAACACGGCTCGCGCAAGCTGATCCTGCCTCAACCCCGCGAGGAAATAGGTTTGGTCCTTGTTGAGGTCCTGCGCGCGCAGCAACCGCACCCCCGCCGCATCCCGCGCCAGGCGCGCGTAGTGGCCCGTGGCCAAAGCTTCCGCCCCCGCGCTCATGGCAAGGTCCAAAAAAGCCTTAAACTTGATTTCGCAGTTGCACAGCACATCCGGATTGGGCGTGCGTCCGGCGGCGTATTCCCGCAGGAAATAGGAAAACACGCGCTCCCTGTATTGTTTTGCGAAGTTGACCGTGTAATACGGAATCTCCAGCTTATCGCAGACGCGGCGCACATCCTCATGATCCTCGGCTGCGGTGCAGGCGCCCTCGTCGTTTTCCTCCGCCCAGTTGTTCATGAAAACGCCGGTCACATCATAGCCCTGCCGCTTGAGCAGCAGCGCCG
>CAYNDC010000266.1:0-1595 GCA_964396085.1 uncultured Clostridium sp.
GGAACTTAACGAATATTCAAACCTCGACCGCTCAATATCGCGATTAAAAGAGGATGCAGAGACCCGACGAGAATTGCTCTCTGCTCCTCCGTTCGCGGAAGTCGAGATGACGAAGAAAGCAACCGAAGCCCGCGTGAAGTCAGCACTCGCGGACTTTTGGGCTTTCGATAAAATTTATTTTCCGGCGGAAATGTATTCCGGCGGATACTTCAAGCCCTGCCAACTCCACACGGACATCGTCGAGATTTCGCAGAGATCAGGCGTTCACGTAATATTCGGCGCACGCGGACACGGAAAGACCGTAACCGCTAAGAAAGTGCTGATTTGGCTATTTTTGACGGGGAAAGTCCGATTAGCAGGCACATACGCCGAAACGATTGACAAAGCCCGCAATATCCTTGCAGACATCGCCGAGCTGATCCTTGGCAATGATAGAATAATGAACGACTTCACGCCGGAATTTCGCGAGCGAAACGCCGACAAATTGCAATTCCGATTTATGAACGCGGCTAATAAGAAGTGGCGATACTTGCAGACATTTTCCGAAGGGCGAAGCGTCCGCGGTTACGGTCGGCAGTTCGACCGTCCGCAGTTCCTCCTCGGCGACGACGTCGAGACGCTGGAAAGCTCGATGGCGATTGATAGCATCGAAAAGCGAATTTTAAAGTTACAAGAATCGTTTTTGTCTTTGGCTGAAAATCAAAGAACCTTCATTATTATGGGCAATGATTTCGATAAAAATTCAGCACTCCATCGTATTCGGGTGGAGCAGGAGGCGGGGATTCTCTCGCCGAGCTGGAAAGTCTATTCTTATCCGGCTTGGAACGAAGCCGAAGGCAAGCCACTTTGGGCGAGCAGGTATCGCGTAAAATCTGAATTTGCGCTAAAAAAGTTACTTCAGCCACGTGATGAATTTGATTGGCAGGCGAACTTCCAGCAGAATCCAATTTCTCCGGAAGGGATTTATTTTAAAAGAGAAAACCTGCAATTTTGGGAGAAAGTCCCCGACGATGCGCGCGGCGTTCTTTACGTCGATCCTAATTTGTCAAAGAAAGGAAAAGGCGATACAACGGCGATAACCGCGCTGAAATTCTCCGCTGAAACACAGCAATTTTATGTAGTTGAAGCCAAGTGCCGAAGCTATTCGGACAGCGTGAAGCTCCTCGATGACGTCTGGGCGATAGTTCAGCGAAATTCAATCGTCGCACTCGGAATGGACGGACACGTAACGCAGGAATCAATCTGGACGGATAATATTCGCACGTGGAGCAAGTTGAAAGGCAAGCCCTTCCCGCCGATTGAGTTCTTACGTCTAAATATCGATGACCTCGCGAAAAATCTACAAATAGCGTGGGTTGATGGGCGGATATTATTCCCGCCGAACTTCACAGCCAGCGACGACGGAAAGCGTTACATCGAGCAATTAATCGCATTTCGAGGGAAAAAAGCGAACAAAACAGATGACGCGCCGGATTCATTGATTGGTGCATTCACATTGATACATAGCAGGCATTTTGTCCGCCGTGGAAAAAATTTATTAGCGAAATCCGTTCTTGACGAACGGGTCGGGAGATTCTAATGGCAAAATCAGAAAT
>CAYNDC010000266.1:1605-1956 GCA_964396085.1 uncultured Clostridium sp.
AGAGGCGGCGAAAAACCAGCTAAAAGAGCTGTCAAAAATTGAAATCGATCCGAAAATTAGCTTTGATGACGTTTTCGCCGAAGTCGAGAAAATGACGGACGCAATCGCAAAAGAAGTTGAAGGCATCGACTTTGACTTCGATACAAGCGGATTTGATACTAATTTGAAAGAGCTAAATGCAGAGCTGGAACGTCTGGAGAAATCCGCCGCATCAAGCGATGGCTTCGATGTATTTGGAAAGGACGCCAGCGCGGAAATTGAAGAGCTTTTGAAGGCTTACGACGACCTCGGCGACGAAGCCACCGACGCCGGCAAAGCAATGAAGGACGGCGGAAAGCAGGGGACGGACGA
>CAYNDC010000267.1:0-1951 GCA_964396085.1 uncultured Clostridium sp.
CAAATACCGCGTGGGAAGCGAGCCGATCGGCTCCTTCGGGGTCATCGGCCCCACCAGGATGAACTATGCGCGTGTGCTGGCTGTGATGAGCCAGATTGGATTGAGTTTGAGCGAGTTGCTCACGAATATGTTTGAAGAGGAGCGCAGGTAACATTGGTTAAGAAGAACGAAAAGGAAATGAACGCGGCGGGCGCTTCGCCGGAAACCGCAGCGAAGGAAAGCCAGGGCGAAACGGAAATTCCCGAGAGCGTAACGCTCACGCGCGAGGAGTTTTTGAAGGTGAAGGAGCGTATCGAGGCGCTTGAGAGCGAGAAAGCGGAAAACGTCGCGCTTCTGCAACGGCTGCAGGCCGACTTTGACAACTACCGCAAGCGCAACGCGAACCTTGCCTGCGAGTGTGTGGATGAAGGCACGCGCACCCTCATCAAAGCGCTGCTGCCTGTGCTGGACGATCTCGACCGCGCGCTGGATGCCGTGCCCGAGGGGCGCGATGTGGAATGGGTCAGCGGCGTAAGGTTGATCCATGCGAAGCTCCTCGACACCCTTGCCAAGAATGGCATGGAGGAGATTGACGCTTCAGGAGGTTTTGACCCCGATTTTCACCACGCGGTTTTGCAGGAGGAGGTCGAGGGAAAAGACAACGGCGAAATCATTGAGGTGCTCCAAAAGGGCTATAAGGTAAAAGATCGCATCATCCGCCATACGATGGTGAAGGTTGCGAAATAATAATAAAGTAAACATAATTAGGAGGAAATAGATCATGGCAAAGATCATAGGTATAGACCTTGGGACGACGAATTCTTGCGTCGCCGTGCTCGAGGGTGGCGAGCCGGTCGTCATCCCCAACGCGGAGGGCGCGCGCACGACACCGTCTGTCGTGGGCTTTAAGGGCAACGAGCGGATCGTGGGCAGCGCGGCCAAGCGCCAGGCGATCACGAATCCGGATCGCACGATCAGCTCCATCAAGCGTGAAATGGGGTCTTCCTACAAGAAGAACATCGACGGTAAAGATTATACGCCGCAAGAAATTTCGGCGATGGTGCTCAGCAAGCTTAAGCAGGATGCGGAAGGCTACCTGGGCGAGAAGATTCAACAGGCCGTTATCACCGTGCCTGCGTATTTTTCCGATGCCCAGCGCCAGGCGACCAAGGACGCGGGCCGCATCGCAGGCCTCGATGTGCTGCGCATCATCAACGAGCCGACGGCGGCGGCGCTCGCCTATGGCATGGATAAGGAAACCAACCAGAAGATTCTCGTATACGACTTGGGCGGCGGTACGTTTGACGTTTCGATCCTCGAAATCGGCGATGGCGTGTTCGAAGTTCTCGCAACCAGCGGCAATAACCGCCTAGGCGGAGACGACTTTGACCAGCGGCTGATCGACTATGTTGTCAAGGTATTCAAGGCCGACAGCGGCATCGATCTTGCAAGCGACCGCATGGCGCTCCAACGCCTCAAGGAAGCAGCCGAAAAGGCGAAGATCGAGCTTTCGAGCATGGTGCAGACCAACATCAACCTGCCCTTCATCACGGCGGACAGCACCGGCCCCAAACACCTTGATGTCACCATCACCCGCGCGAAGTTCGAGGAACTCATTCACGACCTCGTGGAAAAGACGCGCGAGTGCATGAACATCGCCATGAAGGATGCTGGCCTTTCCAACTCCCAGATCGACAAGGTTATCCTCGTGGGCGGCTCGACCCGCGTGCCCTGCGTGCAGGAGCTTGTGAAGAGCGTCACCGGCAAGGAGCCTTTCAAGGGCATCAACCCGGATGAGTGTGTGGCAGTCGGTGCCGCCATCCAGGCGGGCGTTCTGGGCGGCGAGGTGAAGGATATCCTCCTGCTCGACGTGACGCCGCTTTCCCTTGGCATCGAAACCGTGGGCGGCGTGTTTACACGTCTGATTGAGCGCAACACGACCATCCCCACAAAGAAGAGCCAGATCTTCTCC
>CAYNDC010000268.1:0-1943 GCA_964396085.1 uncultured Clostridium sp.
AAGCCGATGGAGGCGCGCGTGTCGCTGAAATTAAGCAATTCGAGCAAATTCGGATTAACGCAGCCACTTCCCCCGACGGCGCGACCGCTGGGAAAGACCGGCATTCGTGCCGAAGATGAATTAGACAATTCACAGCCGATTGAGACATTTCTCACCGCCGAAGCAATCAACGCAGGCGATTTGGTAATGTTATCGAGTGAAAGAAAAATAAAAAAATACGAAAATAAAACAGAAAATTACGGTCGTTACGTCGGCGTCGCCGCAACCTCGGCAGTTGCAGGCGCTCAAGTAGTTGTCCGCAATTCTGGGACATCTGCCGGCGTTGGTCTCTCCATCGGGAAGCCCGTGTATGCTCGAATTGTCGGCGGTGTCTGCAAACCAAGCCCCCTGCGATTGACTGCACGAAGCACGACCGAGCAGACGGACATCTGCATTGGATGGGCGAAGTCCGTCGATACGTGGGAACTCCGTCCGCCGATTGAATTTGAATTAACTAATTAATTATAAATTTTGAAAGAAAAAAAATGAGCGAGAAAATTGAGAAATATGAGGCACTTCCAGCCCAAATAATTACAATTAACAGCCAAAAATACGGCTACGAATACAAACGGCTGAACTTCTTGCAATATGGATTGTAGGCGAGCAATTGCTTTCGAGCTTAGTGCAGAACCCCCATTCCCTCCACTCTCGAGAGGATTATCATCAAGTGGAATAAATTCCCCAGCTACCTTAGATCGCAGATAATCCTCCGCTTCGTTTTTCGCATCTTGGAAAATTTGCGGATAATTAATATTATATTCCTCTAAAATATCCAGTTCTTTGTTCGATACTTTTTCCGGTGAGAAGCTAATTCTGACCAATCGAGAGAATATATATTTATAAATGTCTATTTCTGATAATTGCTTTTGCAAATTTGCGACCTATTGAATTATTAGCTTATATCATTGTTTGGCTGTTCTTTTGGCTTTATATTTTCAGCCATGAGCTTCATTAGATTTCCTGCGCGGGCGATAATCGCATAATCCTCTTCATTGAAATAATGCAGCTTTGTGTTTGAATGAATATCATTATTTTTTTCCTCGGCTTGGCTTGCGTTATTAATATAGATGCTTTGCTCGCCGGTCAGCACCCAAGTGGGATTGATTCCATTCTTATATAATTCTATTAATACGCGGTTGGGGATGCTTGCTATGCCACGCTCATAATTTGAGATATTATATTTGCTTTCGCCGAGAATATCAGCAAATTCAATAGCGGAGAGCTTGCGAGCAGCAATATAATTGCTTCGCACCTCTTGCAATCGCTTACCAATGCTTATTTGTTGATCCTGCATATTATTATCCCAAAAAATAATTATTTATAAATAGTTTTTAAACTTAACAAAATAGTAAATTTTACTTGCACAAATAGTAAAATATACTTATTTTTGCACTCCGATTTAGTAAATATTACTATTATGTTCGTAATATTTAGTATTATTTCGGAATTCAAATATATGATATTTTATATAAATAAACAAATTTACACAAATTTTTTATAAACATTTTGATAGGAAAAAATAATGAGCACATCAAAATCACGCAATGGAAATCAGAATATGAATAGCGATTTCCCCGTAAAATTTGCGATTAATAATTACCTTGCGACGAGCCAGCGCGACAAAATTAGCCGTTGCCAAGCTCTATATGGAATATTTAAAGATGTATTCCAAGAGTTGCGCCATCAGAAAAATTCGCCACGCGATATAGTCGATGATATAAAATTTATCATCGATGATTACTTCGAAAATGAAATGATTAATATTATCAAATCAAAAGAAGGTGAGAATGGCTATTTTACTCCTGAATCTGAGTACAAAGCCTGCAAAGGCTGGGACTTCGGCCAGAAAAAAATTCCTTCTCAATGGTTGACTTTCTTAATTTTAAGAATATTCAAAAGGATGG
>CAYNDC010000269.1:0-1933 GCA_964396085.1 uncultured Clostridium sp.
GCTTGTGCATCGCGCGCGCGCTGTTGAAAAAACCGAAAATCCTCATCCTAGACGACTCGACAAGCGCCGTGGATACGCACACGGATGCGAAGATCCGCAAGGCCATGCGCGATTTTATTCCCGACACGACGAAGATCATCATCGCCCAGCGCGTCGCCTCCGTTGAAGAGGCGGACCGGATCGTGCTCATGGATCAAGGCGGCATCGTCGCCGTGGGCACGCATGAGGAGCTGCTTGCCAACAACGGGATTTACCGCGAAGTCTATGAATCCCAAAACAAGGCGGGAGGTGAGGCTCAATGAAGCGCGGCATCTATAAAAAAGGAACGATCAAGCGGCTGATGAAGATGCTCTTCTCCTTCTACCCTGTGGCGCTGCCGCTGGTGATCGCCTGCATCATCTTCACGGCGGCGGTGTCCTCCATGCCCTCCATTTTCATGCAGAACATCATCGCCCTGCTCGAGCAGAACCAGGGGGGAGAATGGGCGCAGGTAGGGCCGCAAATCCTCAGGCTCGTGGCAATCCTCGCCGGGTTTTACGCGATCTCCCTCGTCTCCTCGTTCACCTTCAACCGGGCGATGGCGGTCATCACGCAAGGCTCCCTCAAAAAGATGCGCGAGCTATTGTTCAATAAAATGGAAAGCCTGCCCATCCGCTTCTTCGATACCCACCCCCATGGCGACATCATGAGCCGATATACCAACGACATTGACACGCTGCGCCAGCTCATTTCCCAAAGCATGCCGCAACTGTTGATTTCGGGGGTTTCCGTGCTCACGATTTTCAGCATCATGCTGTACTTTAGCGTATGGATGGCGCTGGTGGTTGTCATGGGCGTGACGCTCATGCTGTTCGTGGTCAAAAAGATCGGCGGCAACTCCGCGAAGTATTTCATGCGCCAGCAAGTCTCCATCGGCAAAACCGAGGCCTTTATTCAGGAAATGATGAACGGGCAGAAGGTCGTCAAGGTGTTCTGCCATGAAGAGGCGGCAACGGCGAGCTTCGACGAGATCAACGGCGAGCTTTTTGGGGATTCGGAGCAGGCAAATAAATACGCCAACATTCTTGCGCCGGTTCTCATGAACATCGGCAATCTGCTCTATGTGACGATGGCGATGGCCGGCGGCGTGTTTTTATTAACCGGCGTGCAGAACCTGAGCCTCTCGGGCTTCGCCTTTGGCATCAGCATCGTTGTGCCGTTTTTGAACATGACCCGCCAGTTTACGGGCAACATCAACCAGGTATCCCAGCAGCTCAATGCGGTCATTATGGGCCTGGCGGGGGCGGATCGCATCTTCGCCATGCTCGACGAGCGGCCGGAGGAGGATCAAGGCTACATCACGCTTGTCAACGTCCGGGAGGAGAGCGGCGCGCTTGTGGAGAGTGCGCAGCGCACGGGCCTGTGGGCGTGGAAGCTGCCGCTTGCGGATGGCACGGTGCGTTACACGCGCCTCGCGGGCGATGTGCGCTTGCAGGAGGTGGATTTCGCCTACGAGCCGGGCAAACCCGTGCTCCACGATATTTCCCTCTTCGCCGAGCAGGGGCAGAAGGTGGCCTTTGTAGGCGCCACGGGCGCGGGCAAAACCACGATTACGAATTTGCTCAACCGCTTTTATGATATTGCCGATGGCAAAATCAGCTACGATGGCATTAACATCAACAGGATCAAAAAGGACGACCTGCGCCGCGCCATCGGCATGGTGCTGCAGGATACAAACCTTTTTACCGGAAGCGTCATGGATAACATCCGCTACGGCCGGTTGGATGCCACGGATGACGAGTGCCGGGCTGCGGCCAAGCTCGCCGGCGCACACGATTTCATCACGCGCTTGCCCGAGGGATATGGGACCTTGCTCACGAGCAACGGCAGCAACCTATCCCAGGGACAAAGGCAGCTGATCGCCATCGCGCGCGCAGCCGTGGCCGACCCGCCG
>CAYNDC010000270.1:0-1909 GCA_964396085.1 uncultured Clostridium sp.
TAATCACGACAATCGCAATTGGTGAATCAAATGATGTTAAAAAAGTATAAGCACCTGCCTGATAACGTATTATAAATATTAAAAGACGCGAAAACGACACATTCAAGCAACAACACGGACAAAGGATGAGGACATAAATTAAGCGCTTCGACGAAGCGCTTTTAGCCCAATTTGTTTTCGATAATAAGTGAAATCCGGCAAATCAGCCGCCCTCGCGAAGCCGTAGCGGCGGAGATATCGTGTTTCAAAAAGTTTTGTGTAAATCATTTCGTTTTGACGTAATAATTATCTTGACAAAGCAACATGTACGGCATATTATTAACATGCATTTTTGATATGGCGGGTAGCGCAATAATAACAATTTGAATTGCACTGCTTTCGTTATGCTTTGCACATTAGCAATTATTAGATTATTTTATATGGAAGTGGGGTTTGTGCCTTTCCGGCGGTTTTCCGCCGGCAGACGAAACGATGTTTATGAGTGGATATCTGCTGATTTGCTGTATTCTTATTCCTCTTGTCGGTTCGCTTACCTTGCCCTTGGTCGGCAGAGTAAACGAAAAATTGAGAAATATTCTTGCCTTGGTTTTTATAGCCGGGTCTTTTGTTTGTTCTACTGCCGCTCTGCCCTTTGTTCTGCGTGAAACACCGCTGTATATCAGCTTTAATTTGCCGCTTGGGTTTACCTTTGGTTTTCTTGCCGATGCGCTGGCCGTCTTTATGGCGATGACGGCATCCTTTGTGGCTATGATTATCGTGATTTATTCCTGGGGCTATGTCAAAGAAAATGAAAACCAAAACGAATACTATATGATGGTGACGCTGTTTATCGGCGCTATGATGGGGCTTGTCTATTCCACAAACCTCATCTTTATTTATATGTTTTGGGAGATTTCGGCGCTTTGCTGCTGGAGGTTAATAGGCTTCTACCGCGAGGAAATAACGATAGTCAAGGCAAATAAGGCGTTTATCGTCACGGCGCTTGGCGCCTTGGTGATGCTCATAGGCTTCATCGGCATTTACGGCGAGACGGGGACTTTCGACTTACAGCAAATGAAGGGCTTTGCGATACCCTCATGGGCGGTTTGGCTCATACTCGCGGGTATCCTCTCAAAGTCCGCGACATTCCCGCTTCATTCATGGCTGCCGGACGCCGGTGTCGCGCCATCGCCGGTTACCTCGCTGCTCCACGCGGCGGTGCTTGTCAAAATCGGCGTTTACACCTACGCGCGTCTATTTGTGCTCACATTCAATGTGGACAAGCAGTTTACAGTTATCGTTCCGGTTATCGCCGCCGTCAGCGCTCTAATTTCGGCGGGCGCGGCAATGCGCGCGACTAATATAAAAAGGGTTGTAGCCTATTCCACCATCAGCCAGCTGGCGTTTATCCTGCTCGGCCTTTCCTGCGGGACTAAAATCGGTCTTGTCGGCGGTCTTTTGTATATCATGGCGCACAGCGTCGCCAAGGGCGGACTTTTCCTCTGCGCCGGAATCGTAGAGCACAACCTGCATACTAAGGATATCACAAAGATGGGCGGCCTCGCGAAGACCTTCCCCATCACCGCCGTTGCATTTGCGCTTTGCGCTTTTTCGGTTATGGGTATACCGCCGTTTTCCGGCTTTTTCGCGAAATTCCTTGTTATTGAGGGAATCATTGATGCCGGTCACCCCGTTATAGGCGCGGTCTTTATCATCGGCGCCGTGATGACGGTGATGTATCTGACAAGGGTGTTTGTCCTTGTCTTCCTTGGCAAGCCGACGAATCAGGGCAAAAAAGAAGGCGACAAGGTCATGGTAGGCTCCGTACTGACTTTGGGCATTGTTTCGCTTGTCCTCGGCTTTCTGATTTTTCTGCCGGGCGGTTTAGCGTCACTTGTTCAGGAGGTTGTCTGAAATGCTTGGATTTATT
>CAYNDC010000271.1:0-1893 GCA_964396085.1 uncultured Clostridium sp.
GCCGGCGTTTCTCCGCTTCGTTCATGATAAATCAAGCTGACATCCCTCAGCGTAACGACAATCTCGTTCATATCGACCTCCATGCCACCAATGTATTCCCTTAAATGCCATGGGGTGAACACGCGCGCGCCGTGCCGCGTACTATGGAGAATGAAAGGCGTGATGCTTATGCGGACGAGACCGTCCATGATCTGCGTGCGAAAAGGCCGCATCCGGCGTAGGGCACTGCGAAACGCATTGATTTTTTCAATCGTGGCGATCCTGTTATTATGCTGTGGCGTGGACTTTTTGCTGTCGCTTTTATTTTCAGGCGCAACCGTGGTGGTTGTGCAACTGTTTGTGTTCAAATAAAAAAAGCTCCGCCGTTAAGCGAAGCTGTGTGCGCATTGCAGTGCGTATTAGACGCCGCGCACTACTTTGCCGGAGCGAAGGCAGCGGGTGCAAACGTTCATCCTGCGCGCGGAGCCGTTGACGACGACGCGGACGGACTGAACGTTGGGCGCCCATGTGCGCCTGGTCTTCCTGTTGGAATGGCTGACCAGATTGCCGGACATCACGCCCTTGTTGCAAACCTCACAAAACTTAGCCATACTGTACACCTCCTTACCGACTGTAAGCGTAGCGTTTCAATCAAACATTGCTATTATAGCGGAAAGGATTTTGATTTGCAAGAAGAAAATTGCAGATTTAATGCAGACTCACAGCATTTCCATCAAATGATCGGACATACAGGACAAAGCAGGCATATTCGCGCGCAACAAGCGGAAGAATAAGCGCACGGAGTCTGAAAGGAGGAGCACAAATGAGCCCCATCTATGAGGATGAGTATTTGCCTCTGGAGAGAAATCTCGCGAGGAAGCACCGCAACAAGCAGGGCGGACAGAACGAACAGGCCAGGCAAAATCGCGAACAAGAGAACGAGCGGCACAGCGATCAGGAGCCTAAGCCTCTGTAAACCTGCAGAGGGCAGCGACAAAAGCCCGACTGCCCGGCTGAGCGACGGTGCGGGCGAGAAAAGGACCCCCAAGCGGGGGTCCTTTTTGTGGTCTGCCAAATAACGGCATCGCAGTTTTTTGAGAATGACACGAAGATTCTGCGCTGAAGCGTGTGCGGCACGCCCAAAACAGGGCGCCATGCGCGCAGCGGCTTTTGGAGATTGCTTGGGGCAAGCCGTCAATCAGGGTTAAATCCCCATTTCACGCTTGACCTCACCAAAGCAGCGCACCGCAAAATCGAGATCCTCCTTCGTATGCCCTGCGGAAACCTGTGTGCGGATGCGCGCACGGCCCATGGGAACCACGGGATAGAAGAAGCCTACGACGTATACGCCCTTTTCGAGCATGCGCGCGGCGAACTCCTGCGCGACGCGCGCGTCGTAGAGCATGACGGGCACGATGGGATGCGTGCTCTCGGGCACATCAAAGCCGAGCTGGCCAAGCTGTGTGCGGAAATAGCGCGTGTTCTCGTGCACGCGGTCCCGAAGCGCGGTGGAGGCGGTGAGCATATCGAGCACGCAAATGGACGCCGCGCATATGGCCGGCGCCAGCGTGTTGGAAAACAGGTATGGGCGGGAGCGTTGACGAAGCAGGTCGATGACCTCTTGCTTCGCGGCCGTGTAGCCGCCGCTCGCGCCGCCAAGCGCCTTGCCGAGCGTTCCGGTAATGATGTCCACGCGGCCCATCACGCCGCAAGCCTCGTGGGTACCGCGCCCGTGTTCACCCATGAAGCCGACCGCATGGCTGTCGTCGACCATGACGAGCGCGCCGTATTCTTCCGCCAGGTCGCAAATTTCGGGCAGCTTGGCGATAAAGCCATCCATGGAGAACACGCCGTCTGTGGCGATGAGCTTGATGCGGCAATCCTTTGCGGCCTCGAGCTGCGCGCGAAGGTCCG
>CAYNDC010000272.1:0-1873 GCA_964396085.1 uncultured Clostridium sp.
CGTCGCTGACCATGAGGCAGTCGCCGCCGGAAAGCAGCACGTCGCGCACCTCGGGATGGTTGCGCACATACTCGATGCAGGTGTCGATCTGGGACTTGGGAACCGAGGCGTCATGCTGGCCTGCGAAACGGCGGCGCGTGCAGTGACGGCAGTACATCGAGCACTGGTCGGTGATGAGCATCAGCACGCGGTCGGGATAGCGGTGCGTGAGGCCCGGGCAGGGAGAGTCGGTATCCTCGTGGAGGGGATCCGCATCCTCGTAGGGCGCGAAAATAATTTCGTTGCCCGTGGGGATGGCCTGCTTGCGGATGGGATCAAACGGATCGTCCAGGTCGATCAGCGAGATGTAATAAGGGGTGATGGCCATGCGCAGAGATCCTCAAGCGTTTCAATGCGGTTGGCTACCTGCCAGTGCCAATCGTTCCACTGTGCGTCCGGCACGTCGATAAAAAGGCCGTTTTCTCTGCTCTTTCTCATTTTTCCTCTCCTTTTTTGATTTGGTTCTGCGCTTGGCGGCGCTCCGCCGCGTCCAAAGGAACCCCGCGCGCCGGCAAGCCCCAGGGGGTCGCACGGCGCGCCGGGCAAAAGATGATCAGCAATATTTCTCGTCAAAGAGCTTGCGCAGTTTCGGGCTCTCGCGCAGCACGTCGAGGGTGATGTTGGCATGGTCCTTGGTATAGCCGTTGCCGACGATCATCGTCACGTCCTTGCCAACGCCCTCGGCGCCCAGCGCCGCGCGCGTGAAGCTCGTCGCCATCGAGAAGAAGTAGACGATGCCGTCGTCCCGCACGGGCAGAATCGCGCTCATCTCACAGGCCTCGATGTTGACGCAGCTAATCGAAACGTCATACTCACGCCCGCCGTTTGCGGCAAGGGCTGCCTCGAGCACCGCCACAGGCTCGGTGGCGCTGGCGACGATCACCTTGTGGTAAACGCCCAGTTCCATGAGCGATTCGACCTGCTTGGGGTTCCTCACGACGCCCACGATGTTGCCCTTGGGGCCGACCTTCTTCATGGCTTCGTAGCCGCAAAGCACGCCGCTCTTGCCGTTGGCGCCAAGGATGAGCACGCTGTCTCCCTCCTTGGGGAGCTTGCGGGCCTGCGCGGGCGCACCGGCGACGTCGAGCGCCGCAAGCGCGAGCGCTTCGCTCATATCGTCGGGCAGTTTGGCGTAGATGCCGCTCTCAAAGAGCACGGCCTTGCCATCGATATCGACGCGGTCGATCTCCTTGTGGATGGCCTTGATCTTGTCGATGCGAAGCGGGGTAAGCGAGAGCGACACGAGCGAGGCGATCTTGTCGCCGACCTTGAGATCGCGATCCTTGAGATCCTCGCCGATATAGGCGACGCGGCCGATGAACATGCCGCCGCTGCCGGTGACGGGGTTCTGCTGCTTGCCGCGCTCCCCGACGATGCCCAAAATCATCTCGCCGATCTTTTTCTCGTCGCCGCCGCAGGCCTCCTCGATCTGGGTGAAGGAGGCGGAGTCGATGTTGAGGGAAATCACATCGCAGATAATCTCGTTGGAGTAGAGTTTTTCCATGTCGTTGTCGATTTTGTACGCGGCTTGGGTGAGCACGCCCTGGGGCTCGATCACGCGGTGGGTTCCGTATTTGTTGCCCTTGATTGCCATAGGATTGTTTCCTCCTGTCGGTAGAATAGATTTTATTTTTTAGAATCATCGGTTTCCCGAAAGCTTACCTTGCCTTGAGGGAGAGGATCGCGCGCGCCTCGGCGGGGCTGGCGATCTCGCGGCCGAGTTCGCGCGAGAGCCGCACGACCTTCTCGACCAGCTCGCCGTTGCTCCTGGCGAGCACGCCGCGGGCGAGATTGAGGTTATCCTCAAAGCCGACGCGCACGTTGCCGCCCATGA
>CAYNDC010000273.1:0-1836 GCA_964396085.1 uncultured Clostridium sp.
GGTCTGCATCAGCTCCGCCGTTTCCGAGGGGTTCATGCCCGCGGCCGGCTCGTCGAGCAACAGGATGCCGGGCGCCGTTGCCAGCGCACGCACCATCTCCAGCCTGCGCTGCGCGCCGTAAGGGAGGCTGCCCGCCTGATGGGAGGCCATGTCCTGCATATCGAAGATCGCAAGCAGCTCCAGGGCCTTCTCGTGCGCCTTTTTCTCCTCCTTCAAATAGGAAGGCAGGCGCAGCATGCTTGCAGCGAGGCTGTAGCGCATGGTGTTGTGCAAGCCGATTTGCACGTTCTCCTCCACGGTAAGATCCCGGAAGAGGCGGATGTTTTGGAACGTGCGCCCCACGCCGAGCTTGTTGACCTGATAGGTGCTCATGCCAAGCGTATCGTACCCATCGACGAGCACCGTGCCGCGCGTGGGGCGGTACACATTGGTCAACAGGTTGAAGATCGTGGTCTTGCCCGCGCCGTTGGGTCCGATGAGGCCGCAGATTTCGGTTCTGCCGACGGCTATGGTAAAATCATCCACCGCGTTGAGGCCGCCAAAGTCAATGCCCAAATGCCGCGTTTCCAAAATGGGCAGCTTATCCAGGTCGCGTTCGGGCAGCAGGTTGCGGCTGGGTTGAGGAACGAGTTTATTCATTGCGCCTCACCCTCCTTCCCCTTCTTTTTGAACGTGTTTTTGATGGAAGCGCCCAACTCCCCGTTGATGAGCTTCTCCAGCGTGCGGCCGAGCGAAAAATCATAGGTGCCCATGAGGCCGGAAGGCTTGAAGATCATCACCACGATCAACAGCAGCGAGTAGACGATCATGCGATAATCGTCAAATGCGCGCAGCATCTCCGGCACGGCGGTGAGGACCGATGCCGAAACGACAGAGCCGATCATCGAGCCCATGCCGCCGAGCACGACCATCACGAGGATCTCGATGGACCGCATAAAGCCAAAGCCGCTCGGGTTCAATATGCCAAGGTAACCCGCATACAGCGCGCCGGCCACGCCCGCGAAGCATGCGGATACCGTGAAGCCGAGGGTTTTATAATAGGTTGCGTTGATGCCGCAGCTATCCGCGGCGATTTCATTATCGCGAATGGAAAGAATCGCCCGTCCGTGGCGGGATTTCATGATGGTATGAATCAAAAAGCAGGCGATCCCCACGCACAGGAATGTGTTGAGGAAGGTCGTGGTCTTGGGGATGTTCTGCAAGCCCGCCGCGCCGTTGGTGAGGGTGAAGCCGAGCACCTTGTCGATGTTGAGCAGCACCACGCGGATAATTTCGCCAAAGCCCAGCGTAATGATGGCAAGATAATCCCCCTTGAGACGCAGCGCAGGAATGCCGATGAGAATGCCCACAAGCGCGGCCGCAGCCCCGCCCAGCACAATGCCTATGGGGAAAGCAAGCGTGCCGGGGAGGCCCGTGCGCGTCATGAAGATGGCGCTCGTATAGGCGCCGACCGCCATGAAGCCCGCATGCCCCAGGGGAAGCTGGCCCAGATATCCCGTGGCGACGTTGAGCGACACCGCAAGGATGATGTTGATGCCGATGAGCATGATGACCTTGGCGTAATAGTTCGGAATGACCTTGCCTGCGATGAGCGCGTTCCCCGCGAGGAGGAAGGCGGCAAAGAGCGCGAGGTTGATCGCGTAGCGAAGCGGAATGGGAAGTTTTTTATGCTTGGCAGCCATCATACACCTCAAACCTTCTCGGTCATGGGCTTGCCCAAAAATCCGGTGGGGCGGACAAGCAGCACAACGATCAAAATGGCGAACACGACGCCGTCCTTCCACGTGGACAGGCCCACGGCGGAGACCAACGCCTCCGCGAGGCCGATGGCGAAGC
>CAYNDC010000274.1:0-1835 GCA_964396085.1 uncultured Clostridium sp.
AAAATCCGGATGCAATGACATGTATCCGGATTTTTCATACAGCGGAGAAAGCGGCTCTAACCGATAAAGAAATCACTACCTACAACAGTAAACTAATTAGTTTTATATCTTTGATTTTCAGCTTTATAAATAAATTAAAATAAATTACTATTTATTTTGATATATCAAAAAATGTAGGTAAATTTGTAAGTAAATAAAAACACCTACAAATATGGCAGTCAATTTCTACTTAGACAAGCGATCCGATAAGAAAGGGGATAATCCGATTATCGTTTCAATCATTATTCAGCGTGAACGTTTTTTGACTTCAACCGGACACAGCATCAACCCGGATAAGTGGATTAAAGAGAGTCAGCGTGTGAAGCAGGGATCAACCAACGGCAAGGGGATAACTTATAACACCATAAACAGCAGACTTTCTGACATTGAGAGTTTTTTTGCAAAGATTGAAAACAATTTACAGACAAGCGAAGCCGGTCAACAAGTTGTGGACTTGAAACAGCTTTATGCAGAGAAATTCAGAGTCAACCACAGACAAAAGCTGAAAGAAAAAACTATCTTCAATCATATTGATGAATTTATTACCGAAGCAGGCAGAATAAATGATTGGACAACCGCAACAGTAGAGAAATTTGAAGCACTAAAAATCCACCTGCAGAAATTCAATCCGGCACTTACATACGAACACTTAAACGAAAAGGGGTTGCTGTTCTTCGTAGAGCACCTAAAAAAAACACCATTACTTGCTAAAAAAGTTGGTATGAGAAACAGCACTATCAAGAAGCAGTTAGGTTTTTTGAAGTGGTTTTTACGTTGGGCAACAAAGAAAGGTTACAACACAGAACAATCTTTTGAAAAATTCAATCCAAAATTGAAATCTGCACAAAAACAGATCGTATTTTTGGAGTGGACAGAGTTACTTCATTTATATTCTTTTGACTTTACCACTGCAACAGACAGCAAAGGTCAACCGCTTACACCAGGAGTAATGCAGACATATGACAAAGTAAGAGATGTATTTTGTTTTTCAGCATTAACCGGATTAAGATATTCAGATGTAGCAAACTTGAAGCGATCCAATATCATTGATGACTGTATTGTGATAACATCCATTAAAGACGTGGACAATCTGACAATCGAATTAAACGACAGAGCGAAGGCAATCCTGCAGAAATACGAAAAAATATCCTTTCCTTACGATACTGCACTACCTATAATCACCAACCAACGAATGAATGAGTATCTAAAAGAAATTGGCAAGATATGTAAATTTGACACACCGATAACAGAGGTATATTACAAAGGCAATGACCGGATCGAAGAGGTAAAACCGAAGTATGAGCATATCGGCACACACACAGCACGCAGAACGTTTATAAGCAACGCACTGATGAAAGGCATACCTACCAACGTAGTAATGAAGTGGACAGGTCATAGCGACTACAACGCAATGAAACCATATATTGCAATAGCGGACAAGGCGAAGGCAAGCGAAATGAAGAAATTTAATGATTAACTTAAAATCTTACAGCGATGGACAACACAACAACAATTAAAGGATTTTGCGACTTCGTGAATTATCTGTATGCTAACAGAAAATTATTTGCTGAAAACAACAACATAGTTACAAAGATGCAGAAAATCACAGCTGAAAGAGATATGTTGCAACCAAAGAAATACGCAGAACACCAAAAGCAAGACGAAACATTGCAGAAGCAATACAAGGCCTATTACAGCATTATTGAGAAAAATGTGAACATACCTATCAAAGAGAAAGGCAGAGAGCTTGCAGGCCTTCTGTTTGAGTATGAGGATAAAAACCAACTGCAGATGGC
>CAYNDC010000275.1:0-1813 GCA_964396085.1 uncultured Clostridium sp.
CCTTGGCGTAATAATTCGAAATGATTTTGCCCGTGATGAGCGCGTTCCCCGCGAAGAGGAAGGCGGCGAAGAGCGCGAGGTTGATCGCGTAGCGCAGTGGGACGGACAATTTTTTATATTTTGCAGCCATAGCGCACCTCAAACCTTCTCGGTCATGGGCTTGCCAAGGATCCCGGTGGGGCGGACAAGCAGCACGACGATTAAAATGGCGAACACCACGCCGTCCTTCCAGGCGGACAGGCCAACGGCGGAGACCAGCGCCTCCGCGAGGCCGATGGCGAAGCCGCCGATCATCGCGCCGGGCAAAGAGCCGATGCCGCCGAGCACCGCCGCCACGAACGCCTTTAACCCCAGCATGGAGCCCATAGTCGGGTTGGCCTGCGGATAGGCGCAGCTATACAGCACGCTGCCAATGCCCGCGAGCGCCGAACCTAAAGCGAATGTGAAGGAGATGGTGTTTGATAGGTTGACGCCCATGAGCTGCGCCGCGCCCGTATCCTCGCTCACGGCGCGCATCGCGCGACCCATGCGCGTGTGCTTCACCATGAGCGTGAGCACCGCCATGGAACCCCCCGCCGCAACTAACGTGACGAGCGCCACGCCCGGAACCTGCACGCCGCCCAGATTGATTGCGCCAAGGGTGATGATGGCCGGGATAGGCTGCGCGCCCGCGCCGAAAATCAGCTGCGCCGCGTTTTCTAAAAAGTAAGAGACGCCGATTGCCGTGATGAGCAGCGATATGCGCGGGGAGCCGCGAAGCGGCTTGTAGGCGACTTTTTCGATGGCGATTCCCAACGCCACGCACCCTAAAACGGACACGATCACCGCGAACACAGGGTTGAGAGAGAGGCGCGCCATCACGACCCACACGAGGTAAGCTCCCACCATAATGACATCCCCGTGCGCGAAGTTGAGCAGGGTGATAATGCCGTACACCATGCTGTAACCAAGCGCCACGAGGGCGTAAATCGAGCCGGATTGTAGCCCGTTGATGATTTGGCGAACGATGGTTTCAAAAAGGGACATAGGAAAGCGTTCCTTTCGCAGGATGTGAACCCGGGAAGGGTTTCCCCCTCCCGGGCCCCACGGGTTTGCGGAGCTTAATACATCTGTTTGAAAACTTCCTTGCCGTTTTCAACGGTCATGATGACCGCGTCCTTGACGGGGTTGTTGTATTCGTCAAAGGTGTAGCCGTTGGCGCTCGTGACCCCCTTTACAGAGGAGCCTTCGCTCTTGATTCCGTCGATGACGGCCTGGCGGTAAGCGTCGCTGCCAGTTTCCTCGCCGGTGGCTTCCGCCTTCTCGAGTGCGGCGACCAAAACCATCGCGGCGTCATAGCCCAGAGCGGCGAACATGGTGAGCGTTTCCTCGCCGTAGGTCTCGACGTAGCTCTTCTCGAACGCCTTCACGGCGTCGCTCGAGCCGGGCGCATAGGCCGAGCAGTAGAGGCAGCCCTCGAGGTCCGCGGCGGAGCCGTATGCTTGGATGTTGGCCCAGCCGTCCCCGCCCAGGAATGTGGCGTTGAGGCCGATGGCGCGCGCCTGGGTCACGATGAGCCCGTCATCCTCATAATAGTTGGGGCAGAACACCACATCCGGCGCGGCGGCGGCGATGTTGGTGAGCTGGCTCTTGAAATCCATATCGCCCTCGGAGTAGCCCTCGTCGGCAACCACGGCTACGCCCAGTTCGGCGCATTTGGCGCGGAAGGCATCCGCCAAGCCTACGGAGTAGTCGCTGCCCGTCAGGCAGATGACGGCCGCGCTCTTGGCGCCGAGCACCTCGGCTGCGTACTGCGCCATTTTCTCACCCTGGA
>CAYNDC010000276.1:0-1800 GCA_964396085.1 uncultured Clostridium sp.
ACATAAGGATGGAGCAGAGGTGTTTATTTCTTTAGGAGGCTGGTCATATGAGGGCAAAGCACTGGAGCCTGTATTTAAGGAATTAGCTGCATCCAATAAAAAAAGAAAGTTATTCATAGAAAATGTTTGTGCAATGGTAGAAGAATATAATTTAGATGGAGTTGAACTTGATTGGGAGCATCCAAATAAAAGTACCGCAGCAGATTATGAAAAGTTAGTTATTGAATTAAGTGATGAATTAAAATTACAAGGCAAAGAACTAACAGCAGCCCTTAATGGATCATGGTATACAGACTGGGCAGCAGAAGATACAAGTGTTATTACGGAAGAGTGCTTAAAAAGATTTAGTTTTATAAATGTTATGGCGTATGATATGAATAATGCAGAGCATAGTCCTATTTGGTTCTTTGAAAACTCAATTTCTTATTGGCTTAATAGGGGGCTTCCTCCTGAAAAGATTATTATGGGAATTCCTCTTTATGCAAAACCAAGCTGGAAGCAATACAGGCACCTTGTAGCAGAAAATCCTGAGTATGCTTATACTGATTATGCCCCAACAATTCCTCTTGAATCATATTATAATGGAATTAATACACTGAGAGAAAAAACTATAATCGCACTTAATAGAGCGGGAGGCTTAATGTTATTTGATATAAATGAAGATACAAATGACGAAAATAGTATAGTTTCTATGATAGATAATATGTTAATTAGAACGAATAATATGACTAAGGAAGAATTGAGTAAATATGTCACAGTAATAATTGATAATAGAGAACTTGTTTTTATTGAGGAAGAAGGCTTGGGAATACCATTTATTAATAAGAATGGAAAAACTATGATACCCTTAAGAAGGACATTAGAAGCAATTGGTGCTGATGTAAGGTTCGAAAATTCTAGACGTATTGCAATATTAGAAAAGGATGAAATCACTGTACAAATTTCAATTGACGAAAAAAATGCATATGTTAATGGTAAAACTATAAAGATGGATGCAGCTGCAATTATAAAAAATGATCGTATCTATATTCCTTTGAGAGCTATATTTGAAGCTTTTGATTATAATGTTGACTGGCATGAAAATAGTAAATCAATAATTTTGTCAAAATACAATAATTCCCCCGCACCCTAGGTATGAAAGAATTACAGTGGACAGTCATTTTATGTCTCTGCTCAAGTAGTCGTTGATGGAGGAATTATCACAGCAAATGAAACTGCAGCTATCGAATTTGCTTATCACATATTTAAAATGCTAAAGGTAGATAGCGATGAAGAAATCGAACAATGGTATGATAATTTTAAAAATGGTGCAGTTTGTTAGATTTAGATAGTGTACATAATCGATTTATTAGATAATTTCCTGAAAGGAGCGTATATGGATGACAATAAAAGTAATAGATTCAAATGATCATCAAAGAGCCTTGATGCTCGTGCTATCTGTTTTTATGCAGTATGAAGCTCCCGATTATTCAGAGCAAGGAGTTCAAACTTTTATAGATTTTATACATAACAAAGAATCAATGGATGCACTTGAATTTTATGGTGCATTTAAAAATAAAGAAATTGTAGGAGTTATCGCAACAAGAAACAATGGTAACCATATTGCTCTGTTTTTTGTCGATGGTAAGTATCACAGACAAGGTATAGGAAGAAAGTTATTTAAAATCGTTACTCAAAGAAGTACCGGGCAAAAAATAACAGTTAATTCTTCGCCATATGCGATTGAAATTTATAAGAAATTAGGTTTCGTACCAGATAGTGATGAACAGATTGTTGAAGGCATGAGGTTTACCCCGATGA
>CAYNDC010000277.1:0-1793 GCA_964396085.1 uncultured Clostridium sp.
GGAAACGTGTATTATTATATTCAAACCACCCTCATGTTCGATCCCCTTCTGTTCTTAAAAAAAAACATAAGAAAGGAACTGCAGCGATGGAAAGAATGTCGATCGCCCCCGCCATTTTGCTTCAGAGAATTGGCATGCACCCAAGATATAAGGGGTATGCCTATGTCTATGTGATCTTGACGATCATTCAGGAGCATCCCGAATATCTCTACAATCTGCGCAGCTTCGTATACCCGAGGCTGACGGAGCGCTACAACTGCACACAAGCCGGGATTGAGCGGAACATACGGTTTGCTGTTCAGCGTACCTTCGAGCGGGGAGATAGCAAAGCGCTTGCGCGGTTGTTCCGCAATGCCAGCGAATGGCCGCCCACCAACACCGAATTTATTGCCGTGCTCGCACAGAGCCTGATCTATGGCAACGTTGGATTCAACGATGGAGAAGAACTCAAATATGTGGTACAATAAATAATGCCGCGAGTGGCGCGCATTATCCCTCCTTCGCGAGGGCGTCCGAAAGGAATACCACAATGCACAGGATACTCGTTATCAACCCCGGCACCACGTCGACTAAAATAGCTGTTTTTGAAGATCAAACGGAATTATATCGTGAAACTGTAGAGCATTCTGATTCTGAACTTAAGCCTTTTTCAAAAGCGATCGAACAATTAAGTTTTAGAAAAGCCTGCGTGCTGGCCTCTCTTGACAGGCATGGCATAGCGGTGGCAACTCTGCAAGGCGTCGTTTCGCGCGGGGGCATGCTTCCTCCCTGCCGTACCGGCGCCTATACCATTAACGAGGATATGGTTGCATACGTCAGCGCGGAGGGGAACCTTGTCGAGCACATCTCCAACGTGGGTTGCGCGGTTGCTTACGACATCGCCGCCCCGCTGGGGTTGCCTTCATACATTTACGACCCGGTCGTGGTGGATGAGTTGTCGCCCGTAGCGCGCATCACAGGTCTGCCCGAAATCACGAAACAAAGCCGCGGCCATGCGCTCAACACGCGCGCGATGGCACGTCGTTGCGCCGAGGAAGTCGTCGGTAAGCCGTTTGAGCAATGCACATTCATCGTGCAGCATCTAGGCGGCGGCACGAGCGTCTGGCTCTACCACAACGGGCAGGCGATCGATATGTACAGCGACGACGACGCGGGCTTTGCCCCCGAGCGTTGCGGCAAACTCCAGGCAGCCCCGCTGATTGAACTGTGTTATTCGGGCAAATATACCTACCGGGAAATGCTCAAAAAGGTGCGAGGCAACGCGGGGTTGCGTGCGCATTTAGGCACGGCGGATGCGAGGCAGGTCGAGCGCATGATCGATGAGGGGGACCAACATGCAGCGCTCATCTATGAGGCTTTCGCGTATACGACCGCCAAAGGCATTGGCGACTTGGCGACGGTCGTCGCCGGGCAGGTGGATCGAATCATCCTCACGGGCGGCGTGGCGCACTCTAAACGCCTCACGCAGGAGATTGCCCGCCGCGTTTCCTGGATTGCCCCGGTAGAACTTATGCCGGGCGAATTTGAAATGGAAGCGCTTGCGGCAGGCGCGTTGCGCGTACTTCGAGGCGAGGAAGAGCCGCACGCGTTCGTATGGGCTCACTAGAGCCGGGCGGCAAAGCCGGCGGTATCCTCCGGATTGACGGAAAACGATTGAAAAAGATAAGGGAGAATGACATGGTAACGATCGAACTTGAAAACGGCAAAAAAATTGTGCTGGAAATGGACCGCGCGGCCGCCCCAGAGGCGAATTGTCAAGGACTTTTTAATCAAATTTACAAAGAAGTCACATT
>CAYNDC010000278.1:0-1778 GCA_964396085.1 uncultured Clostridium sp.
CGGGATTTTTTTTGTAATGGACAAAGTGGAACCCTTTGTCATGGGATTACCTTTTTTATACGGATATGCTCTATGTTGTTGGAGTTATCTATGTGCCGTATTTTTTTATGCGTATAAAACAAAATGGGGGAAAGTAGGATTCCTAAAAAAATAAATGGCCGACGATTTATGCTCATCGGCCTGTTTAAATCCTTATTCTATAACTTATTGAAAATAATATTCTGATTGAATTTATATCCAACCCCTCGAACACTTATTATAATCTTTGGTTCATTTTGGTTTTCTTCAAGTTTCTTCCTCAAAGTACTGATATATACCATAACCGTTTTAATATCACTTTCCATACAATTTGTCTTCCAAACAGTTTCAAAAATCTGTTTTGCAGAAAATACTTTTCGTGGATTATCTACTAATAGCTTTAGAATTTCAAGCTCCTTTGAAGTAAGGTTGACTTCTTTGCCATAAGCGGTACATTCATGGGTATCAAAATCGATCTTCAAATCACCTGAATCATATACGTTATAAACCTCCTGGACAGAATCGTTTGTTAATATGTTCTGGCGCCTGAGATGAGCTTTGATCCTAGCAATCAGTTCACCGCTCATAAACGGTTTTGTCATATAGTCATCACCGCCGGCAGAAAGAGCTATTATCTTGTCTATTTCATTGGTTTTACAACTCAGAAAGATAATAGGCGCATTGGAATGTTTTCTGATCTCCAGGGAGAGTGCTGTCCCTTCAGTATCAGGAAGCATAACATCTAAAATAATGAGATCCGGATTTTCTTTTCTGATCAATGTCATTGCCTCCTCTCCTGTATAGGCAGAAAATGCTGTAAAGTTTTCCTTTGTCAGATAAGAGCAAACCAGTCTGTTTATTGCCTCTTCGTCGTCCACAACAAGTATCTTTTCTTTTGCCATTATCTACTCTCCTTATATAATGGGATAATAAATGTGAATGTACTACCGGAACCATAAATGCTTTCAACATAAATTTCACCTTGATGTGCATTTATTATATATTTACATAAAGTGAGGCCTAACCCGCTTCCTTCAATTGAACGCATTCCGTTATTTTTTGTAGCTGCTCTATAAAATCTATCAAAGACATAGGGTATGTGGTCGTCTCTTATTCCTATTCCATTGTCCTTGACCGAAACGACAAAGTTTTCTTCGTTGTCATCTATACTGAAAGTAATAAACAGTTCTTTTATATCCGCGGAATATTTAATTGAATTGTTCATAAGGTTAGAAAAAACCTTGTTAATGCTATTGATATCTATTATTACCCAATGTTTGTTGAGAGCATCATTATTATATACAGTAGTAACTTCAAATCCTGCAGAGCGTGCATCAGCTAAATTATTGTTCAGCAGAAACTCCGTTACTTCAGCGGCAGTGTAAGATTCAAAGTCAAAAGAAAACTGTTGTGTCTCTATTTTTGTCAACTGATCTAATTCGTCAATAAGTTTTTTTAGTGTAAGAGTTTTGGAAGCAATTATATCTATTGCCTCCTTCTGTTCTTCAGGTCTACTAATAGTACCGTCGATTAAAGCCGTTGAATATCCCACCATAGATGTTATTGGTGTTCTAAGTTCGTGTGAGATATATGATATAAGCATATTACGCCTTCTGTTTGCTTCCAGCTGTTCCATTTCAGCAGTTTTTAGTTTTGTTACATCTCGCAGTGTACCCTCAACTGCTATTATATCATCATTTTCTTTTATAAGTATAAGTTTATTTCTGCTCATAATAACCTCTCAAAAAAATATTTCTTTA
>CAYNDC010000279.1:0-1762 GCA_964396085.1 uncultured Clostridium sp.
CGGCTCGATTGGGAGGGCTTGGGCTTTGCGGTCGTCGCCGAGGCGGAAAACGGCCTGGAGGCCATCGAAAAGGCCGAGGCGAACGAGGTGGACCTGCTGCTTACGGATATCAAAATGCCCTTTTTGGACGGGCTTTCGATGATTGCGGAGTTTCGCACGCTGCATCCGAGCGCCAAGGTCGTGATCCTTTCTGGCTTTGACGATGCGGACTATGCGCGTCAGGCCATCAAGCTGGGCGTGACCGAATACGCGCTCAAGCCCGTCAACGCGGAGGAGCTTAGCGCCATTCTCGCGCGCATGAAGGAACAGCTAGACCGCGAATACGGCGAAAAACTAAACATCGCGGCGCTGCGCGAAAAATACGAGCGCGCGCTCCCCGTCATGAAGGAACGCTTTTTGGGCGATCTTCTTTGGCGCAGCATGCCGGAAGAGGAGCTCTTGGATGGCGTACATTCCTACGGCTTGCCTTTAATATTGCGCCGCGCGGTACGCGCGAACAGCCGCTCGAGGGCGCGTTGGTTCCCATTTCCGTGGCACAGCTTATAGAGGAAACGCTCGAGGGCCGCTGCCGCACGGCGCTTTGCACGGGGATCTCCCAGCTTGTGGCGGTGACCGCGTGGGAGGGGAGCGATCCCGCAAGCCGCGCGGTGCTCTTATGCAACGATATTGCCGCCCGCTGCAAGCGCATTTTGGATGTGCGCGTGACCTGCGGCGTCAGCAAACCCTATCTCTCTCTCTCGGATACCCCCGAGGCGTATGCCCAGGCTCGGACCGCGCTCGAATACCGCGGGGAAATCGGCGGGGGAGACGCTGTCTACATCGGCGATGCCGAAACGGGCGTAGGCAGCATTTTGGACGAGCGCAACGAAAGGTTGCTCTTGAGCGCCGTGCGCACAGGCTCGGCCGCTGAAGTGGAGGAGGTAGTAAACCTTCTCACACAAGCGTATGAAAAGCTCGCAGACGATGCCTGGCAGAAGAAGGCCTACCTCGTTTCCGTCTCCAACTCCCTCAACCGCATCGTGATGCAGCACGGCCTTTCGGGCGAGGCGGAACTGACCGAGCGCATCGCCTTTCCCATTAGCGGGGATGCGCAGTGTGAGAAGGTGCGCGCGTGGCTTGAGGATGCGTGCAACGCGCTGCGCGGCTTTGTGCTGCGCCGCCGCGAGAGCATGCCGCGCCTGCTTGCCCAGAAGGCTGCGCGCTATATGGAGGAAAACTATGCGGACCCCACGCTTTCGGCCGAGAGCGTATGCGCGTATCTGCATGTTTCCCGCTCGTATTTCTTTGAGGTGTTTAAAAAAGAAACGGGGCGCAGCTTCGTGCAGTATTTGACGGATGTGCGCATGGAGCGCGCAACGGAGCTTCTTCGCGACCCCGATATGAAGACCCTTTCTGTGGCGTACGCGGTGGGCTATGAGGAACCCAATTACTTTTCTCATGTGTTTAAGCGGCGCTTCGGTGTGACGCCTGCGCGCTACAGGCGGCAGGATACGCTATGAAAACGAAACGACTCCACAACATTTGGAGCGGGTTTTTCAAGGGCAGCATACGCTACTCGGTGTTTATCAGCTTCACCGCATCCGCGCTCATCGCCATCGTGCTTTCGGGCCTGACGTTTTATGCGCGCTTTTCAAGCCAGCTCCAATCCAACGTGCAAAGCGAAAATCAGCAGCTCGTAGAGCAGGTCAACCAATCCCTCAACTCCTATTTGCGAAGCATGATCCGCCTGAGCGATTCACTCGGCTACGGGGTGATCAAAAAC
>CAYNDC010000280.1:0-1762 GCA_964396085.1 uncultured Clostridium sp.
AGAGGTTATCTTCAAAGCCCACGCGCACGTTGCCGCCCATGACGATGGCGGGCGCCGCAAGCGTGAAGGCGCTGCGGCCGACACCCGTCGCGGTCCACGTGGAGCCGGCGGGGATGGATTCCGCGAGCCACACTAGGTTTTTCACCGTGGCGCTCGCGCAGCCGGGCACGCCCAGCACGAAGTTGAACTGCATCGGCGCGCCGGGGACTTCGCCCTTTTTCGCCATGGTGAGGATAGTGTCCAGATGCCCCATCTCGAAGCACTCGTATTCGGGCTTGATGCCGTTTTCGATCATGCGGCGGCCGAACGCGCGCATGACGGGCATGGTGTTTTCAAACACCTCGTCGCCGAAGTTGCAGGTGCCGCAATCGAGCGTTGCCATCTCCGGGAACAGCTCGGTGGGTTGCAGCCTCTCCTCGGGCGTCATGCCCGTGGCGCCGCCCGTGGAGGGGATCAAAATCGCCTCGGGTACAGCCAGCTTGATGGCGTCCATCACGACGCGGAAACGCTCGCGGTCCTGCGTGGGGGTGCCGTCGTCATAGCGCACGTGAACGTGGATGATCGACGCGCCCGCATCGAAGGCGGATTTCGACTCGCGCACCATTTCCTCAACCGTATAGGGGACGTTGGGATTCTGTTGCTTGGTGACCTCTGCGCCGCAGATGGCTGCAGTGATGATTAGCTTATCCATTTATTGCTCCTTTCCGGCGTTTGGTTTGCTTAGATCTGGACTCCTCTTTGCTTATCCTTGGGGACGACGCAGGTGCCGCTCGCCCGGCACACAACTACGGGTTCCTGCAAGACGTCGCAGGCGGAATCGCTGATGTCCGGCCGCGGCACGATGACCTTGCGCGCCTCGAAAACCATCTTGCGCGAGGTGTTGCCCATGTGCGTGATCTCGCCGTAGGCCTCGATGAAATCGCCCGCGTACACGGGCGCTACGAACTCGACCATGTCGTAGGCCTTAAAGAGTCCCTCGTCGCCGTCGCTGAGGATGAGCAGCTCCGTCGCGACATCGCCAAAAAGATGCAGCATGTGCGCACCGTCGACGAGGTTTCCGCCGTAGTGCGCATCCTCCGCCCCCATTCTGAGCCGGATCGTCGATGTGAATTTCTTTTCCTCCATAGTACCAATAGCCTCCTTTGTTTTCCTTATGAGAATTGCTGCTTGCGAATCATCGGGGCCAGCGGATGCTTGACTGGCGAAGTGTCGGCGACACGCGCCCCGGCGGCTTCACAAACCCGCCGATAGCGCATCACCCAAAAGAACAAACACTATCGACGCACGCTTATAAAGCTGCATCGATAGCGCTTCATCTATTCGTTATAGATGACAGTCATACCGCGCTGGGCGGCATGCCCAAGCTCAACGCGCGGGCCGCGTTTTCGCTTTCGGCGGAGGTACATTCGCGCCGCCCTCGGGCTCCCGGCCCTTGTCATGCTGGCGTTACCTTATCCGTCCGCGCCTCTATCGTCTTATTACTTTGCGCTAATATTATACTGTTGAGGGCGCTTCAAAGTCAAGCGGAATATGCTCCCCGCGCGCACATTTTTCGGCCTCGCACGCGGCTTTCGGCGATGCTTCGGCCGGCGTTTCCCCGGCATCTCCCTTTCGCGCCGGGAAGGCTGCGCAAGCGCAGCCTTCCCCCCGTGAAATGATTTGCATTCGTCGTTTCGGGTCCGTACGTTACTTCATCGTAGAGCCGCCGCTCATGTTGTTCGCGGCGTAAGCGATCATACGCTTGACCATTTCGCCGCCGATC
>CAYNDC010000281.1:0-1752 GCA_964396085.1 uncultured Clostridium sp.
GACGAGGCGGAGGTGGTGATCCTTCGCATCGAGGAGAGGGACGGCGCGGACGTGTATGTGTCCATCGACAACGAGGTGCTCCTCGAAGAGGTCTTTAACGAGTTCCTTGATTTGATGGAGGAGCTGGAGGGCGCAGATCCCGATTCCCGCGATCAGGGGGAGTGAGCGTGGAAGGGCTTGTGCGGCCTGTGCTGTTTCCCGGCGCGCGCGTCGCCATCCTTTGCCCGTCCAGTCCCATCAGCGCCGACACGGTTGAGGCGTGCATCCGCGCAGCCCGGTCCCTGGGGCTCGTGCCTGTGGTTTATGAAAGCGCGCGCGCGAGACGCGGCTATTTGAGCGGGCCGGACGCGCTGCGTGCGGCCGACCTCAACGCCGCGTTTGCGGATGAGAGCATCGATGGCATCTGGCCCGCACGCGGCGGATACGGCGCTCACCGCCTGCTGCCGCTGATCGATTTCGATTCCATCCGCAAGCACCCCAAGTTCTTCGGGGGCTACAGCGACATCACGGCGCTGCTCACAGCCATCACGCAGGATTGCGGCTTGGTCACCTATCACTGCCTCATGGCCGGAGCAAGCGCATTTGAAAAGGAAGATGCGTTTTCCATCGCCCAGCACCGCGCGCTGTTCTTTGGCGAAAAGGTCGATTACAGGAACCCTGAGGGACGCCTGCGCGGCAAGCTTAACGGCGGGCGTGCGAGGGGCAGGCTCACGGGCGGCAACCTCTCGCTGCTTGCGGCATCGATGGGCACGCCCTGGGAGATCGATACCGCCGGTAAAATTCTCTTTCTGGAGGATATCGACGAAAAGCCCTACCGCGTGGATTCGTACCTCACGCAGCTGCGAAACGCGGGCAAGCTCGAGGCCTGCGCGGGCATTTTGCTCGGCCAGTTCACCTCCTGCGAGGCAGAGCAGCCGGAAACCTCTCTCTCGCTCACCGAGGTGTACGAGGATTTGCTCGGCCCCACCGGCAAGCCCGTTATCACAAACGTCGTGTGCGGGCACTGCACGCCGAGCCTAAGCCTGCCCATGGGCGTCGAGTTCATCATGGATGCGGATACCGGGGAGTTTGCGGAGGTCTAGGCCATCAAGCCCGAAAAAGTGCCTTGATCGAGCAAAAAGCCTGCGAATCAATCCTTTTTTCCCCTTGCGCGCGCGGCGGGCACCATGGTATAATTCACGTTGGCGCAACGGCATGGAACCGGGCGCCCGCGTAAAATTCAACTACGCACCCGCGTGGACTTCGGGGCTCGTGCTCGAATGAGCTTCCTCGGGGAATGAGGCGCGGGGTGGAAAAAACGAGGAGGTTTTTTTATGTCAGTCATTTCCATGAAACAGCTCCTGGAGGCCGGCGTACACTTCGGCCATCAGACCCGCCGCTGGAACCCGAAGATGAAGGAATACATCTTCACGGAGCGCAACGGCATCTACATCATCGACCTGCAAAAGACCGTTAAAAAGGTAGACGAAGCGTATTTCTTCGTGCGCGACGTCGCCATGAACGGCGGCAGCATTTTGTTTGTGGGCACCAAGAAGCAGGCGCAGGAGTCCATCGCTTCCGAAGCGGCCCGCTGCAATATGTTCTTCGTGAACAACCGCTGGCTGGGTGGCATGCTGACCAACTTCCGCACCATCCGCACCCGGGTGGACCGCCTCAACCAGATCGACAAGATGGAGCAGTCCGGCCAGTTCGAGCTGCTGCCCAAGAAGGAAGTCATCAAGCTGCAGCACGAGCGTGAAAAGCTGGAAGCCA
>CAYNDC010000282.1:0-1749 GCA_964396085.1 uncultured Clostridium sp.
GCCTGCCCAGCGGCTGCCCGCGCCGGATGGTCTCGTGCAGCGCCTCGAAGGTTTCCTCCGGCAGGCGCTTTTTCATTTCGGCCTCTCCAAAGGCCATCGTCCCAAAGTCCATCATGCTTTCCATCTATACTAAACCTCAAAAAACAGAATACGAATCAATTTGATTATTATAGTAAACGCGCCCGCGCCGCGCAACTTTTTTCTTGCTGCGCGGCGGGCAGCGCCCTTGATCGTCCTTTTGTTCGCGCAGAAAAAATGCAGCCCGCACAAACGGGCTGCATTCTGTTTCGTCCTGATCGAAAGCTCTCGGCCATCGATGGCAGGCTACTCGTTCCTGATCGCCGCCAGAGGCGAGAGGCGCATCGCGCGTATGGCCGGATAAAAGCCGGAAATCAGCGCGACTGCCATCGAGAACACCACGGCGCCAACGGCGAGATATGCGGGGATGAGGCTGTAGAGCCCGGCATTCACGAGCAACTTGTTGAGCAAAATTGAAAAACCATAGCTCAGTCCGATGCCGATCGCCCCGCCGAACAGGCCGATGTAGGCGGATTCCGCAAGGAACAAGCCAGCGATGTTGCTGATGCGGCAGCCCAGCACCTTGATGATGCCGATTTCCTTCGTGCGCTCGTAGATGCTCATCATCATCGTGTTCATAATGCCGATGGCGGCAACCAGAAGCGACACGCCGCCGATGGCGCCCAAGAGGTACTGCGTGGTTTTGATCTGTTCCTCTGCCTGGTCAATCCACTCCTGGATGCTGTTGGTGCCAAAGCCCATCGCATCGATAGCTTCCCGAACAGTCTTCACATCATCCGTGGTCGCGCACTTGACGATGACCTGGCTGTAGTTCTTCGTATCCACGCTGATGAAAGACGGGTTTTCCTTGGCGAGCTTCTCAAACGCCGCAATATCCATCAGGCAATACCAAGAAAACTCGTTGCTCACGTTGCTCATCACGCCCGTGGGGACAAGCTTGTAGAACTTTCCCTTGGCTGTTTCCGAACCCGTATCGCCGTAATCGTAAACGTTGCTGTAATCAAAGGTCAACTGAAAGCGCGAGTCTATCGTGATCTTCGGATTGCCGTCCCGATCGACCGCTTGCTGGCCCGTTTTGGGGTCGTAAAAATAGCTCAGAACCCCGTTGCCAAACACGATCTGGTAGCTGCCGCCGGAGGAGCGGCCGGAAGGATAATCGCCGCTTTCCAGCTCAATGCCAAACAGCGCCGCCTGCGCGGAATCGATCGCCATGATGCTGATGTCCGAAATGTACTTGCCGCTTTTGACAATGCCTCCGGCGCTGATCTGAGGCATGACGGCGGTGACGCCCGGAATCTGCTTGATGGCTTCGACGGCATGTTTATCAAGCTTAACTTCCTCGTAATTGCCCATGCCGTTATCCGTCTCGGTCCATTTCCAGTTCATGACGGTGATGTTCGTCAAGCTTCCCATTTGCGAATAGCTATCGATGATGGCCTGGCGCATGCCGATACCCAGCGACACCATGATCACGATGGAACACGTACCGATCACCATGCCCAGCACCGTCAGCACCGCGCGCAGCTTGCGCCGCCACAGGTTCAAAAACGCCGTGCGAAGCAGATCGATGAACCTCATACTTCCTCCAGGTTTCTCCGGTTCCCGCGTTTCTTCTTGAGCACGAGCAGCACCGCCGCCGCGCAGCCCGCTACGCCAAGGCCAATGGCGATCCACCCCCAAACGGGCATGCCGCTGCCATCCGGGGTTGCG
>CAYNDC010000283.1:0-1746 GCA_964396085.1 uncultured Clostridium sp.
CGCGGGCATGGGGCGCGCGATGGTGGCCGTCCCGATGCTGCGCAAGCTGTATTACAACAAGTTTATGGGATGGACCGCCAAAACGTTGGCGGGCATGGATATTCACCGCATCTTCCGCGCTCCGGATGACGGCTTGCCCAACGTATGGGATACGAACATCAAGAGCACCGCGATGAGCAAGGAGGAAATCCACGATATCGTTCAGGCGTTTGGCAAAGCGGCGGCTCTGTGCAAGCGCGCGGGCGTGGACGGCATTGAAATCCACGCGGTACACGAAGGGTATCTTCTGGATCAGTTTACCATCGTAAGCACCAATCACCGCACCGATGAATATGGCGGCAGCTTGGAGAACCGCTTCCGCTTTGTCTGCGAGATCATCCAGGAAATCAAGAAGACCTGCGGAAAAGAGTATCCTGTGAGCGTTCGCTACAGCGTGGAAAGCAAAACCATCGGCTTCAACGTCGGCGCGCTGCCCGGGGAAGAATACACGGAGTTCGGGCGTTCGCTCGAAGAAGGCATCCAGGGCGCAAAACTGTTGGAGGCTGCGGGTGCTGACCTTTTGGATGCGGACAACGGCTCATACGACTCGTGGTATTGGGCGCATCCGCCCATGTATATGCCCCTTTCCTGCAATCTGGAAAGCTCCGCCGCCATCAAACCCCATGTAGGCATCCCTGTGATATGCTCCGGCCGCATGGAGGATCCCGCGACTGCGACCCAAGCCGTAGAGAGCGGAATGATCGACGCCGTGGGCATTGCCCGCCAGTTCCTGTGCGACCCGGAATATGTGACCAAGGTGAAGGAGAACCGCATTGAGGATATCCGCCCCTGCATCGCCTGCCACAACGGATGCTTTGGGGTGAGCAAATACAAGGGCAACCCCGGCGATCTGCCTTCAATCCCCATGGGCCACTGTGCGCTCAACCCCGTAACGCTGGCAGAGCAAAAATACAAAATCGAACCTGCGGCGCAAAAGAAAAACATCGCCATCATCGGCGGCGGCATCGGCGGCATGGAAGCGGCGCGACTTTGCACGCTGCGCGGCCATCGCGTTACGCTGTATGAGAAAAGCGGCGAGCTAGGCGGCGTGTTCATCTCCGCCACAACGCCTCATTTCAAGGAGAAAGACAGGATGCTGCTGGAATGGTACATCCGGCAGATGAAGAAACTGAACATCACCATTAAGCTCAATACCGAGGTGAAGCCCGAGCAGCTTCCCTCCCTTGGGGCGGATGAAATCATCATTGCGACCGGCTCCAAACCCCGCAGAATCCCCGTTCCCGGCGCCGACGGCGCGCATGTGCTGGAGGCGATCGAGTATTTGCGCGGCGCAAAGGAAGTGGGGCAGAACGTCGTGGTCATCGGCGGCGGCCTGACCGGTTGTGAGATCGCTTATGACCTCATCTTGAAGGGCAAAACCCCGGTGATCGTTGAGATGCAGGACGATATTTTGAAAATACACGGCCTGTCTGCCGCCAATGCCAATATGCTGCGGGATATTTTCCGCCATTATGAGACGCCGATTCATTTGGAGGCAAAGGTGGTCGGCATCAGCGAGAGCGGCGTAAAAATCGAAACGCCGCAAGGCAGGCAAACCATCCCCGCGGACAGCGTGGTCACCTCGATCGGGTATACTTCCACCCCGCTGATCGAGCAAGCGGCGGAGCACACGCATGTGATCGGTGACGCCGCCAAGGTGGGCAACCTGCTCACGGTTATTTGGGGCGCTTACGATGTGGCATTGGC
>CAYNDC010000284.1:0-1735 GCA_964396085.1 uncultured Clostridium sp.
GCTCGAAGCGCATGTTGACCACGCCGAACTGGCCGCTGCCGCCGGTCTGTTTCTTATGCTTGCCTTCGGCCTCCGCCGTGCCGCGAAGGGTTTCACGGTAGGCGATGCGCGGATCATTGAGCTGAGCCTCGACGCCGGTCTTGTTGCGCAGCTTGCCGCACACAGCATCCAAATGCACCTCGCCCAAACCCCAGAGAAGCACGTCGCCCGTTTCGGCGTTCTTTTCGAGGGAGATCGTCGGATCCTCGTCGAGCAGCTTGTTGAGACCCGCGAAAACCTTATCTTCCTCGCCCTGCTTCTTGGCGGAAACCGCGAGCGCGATGGCGGGCTTGGGGAAGTGGATCTCGTCGAACTTCACGGGGGCGGAAGCGTCACAGAGCGTATCGCCCGTCGAAGTATACTGAAGCTTGGAGAGCGCGCCGATATCGCCCGCGATGAGCTTTTCGGTAGCGATCGCCTTCTTGCCGCGCAGGATGTAAATGGTGCCCGGCTTCTCGCTCTTCTCCTCGTTGCTGTTGTAGGGCGTGGTGTTGGCATCCAGCGTGCCGGAATAGATCTTGACGATGGAGTATTTGCCGAACTGGTCCACCATCGTTTTGGCGACCTGCGCGGCGAATTTTCCGTCCTGCGCAACCGCAGCGGCCGCGCCGGTCTTGAGGTTGACCGCGCCGGGGGCCTTGCACTCGGATGCGGCGGGCATATAGTGCACGAGGTTATCCATGAGCGTCGTCACGCCCACGTTGGGCTGTGCAGCGCAGCAGCACACGGGGGTGATGATGCCTTCCTTGACGCCGCGTCCAAGGCCGCGGAGCATCTCCTCGCGGGAAAGCTCGCCCGACTCGAAGAATTTTTCCATCAGTTCCTCATCCGACTCGGCCGCAGCCTCGGTGAGGGCTTCGTAATATTTATTGGCAAGCGCCGCAAGGCCGGCGGGGATGGGGATTTCCTTTTCGGCTTTGCCGTCGAACTTCTTCGCGCTCATGCTCGTGAGGTCAACATAGCCCGTAAAGGCGCCGTTTTCCATGATGGGCAGTTGAATGGGCACGACCGAGGGACCGAACTTCTCGTTGACGGCCGCCATGACCTTTTCGAAGTTGGCATTCTCGCGGTCCATCTGGTTGATGACCATCATGCGGGGCTTGTTGGCCTTTTTGCACATATCCATGGCCTTTTCAGCGCCTACCACGGGGCCGGACACCGCGCCCACTACGATAAGGGCGGAATCGGCCAGGGCCAACGCAGCGGTGACCTCCCCGTAAAAGTCGAAGAAGCCGGGTGCGTCGATGAGGTTGATCTTCACGTCTTTCCACTCGAGGGGGGCAATGGCGGCGTTGATCGAGATGGAACGCTTGACCTCTTCGGGATCGAAGTCGGTCACGGTCGTGCCGTTGTCAACGCGGCCAAGACGCTCGGTCAGCCCGGCATTGAAGAGCATCGCCTCGGCAAGGGTGGTTTTGCCCTCTCCGCTGTGACCAAAAACGCCGATGTTGCGTATGTTTGCTGCGGTGTAGTCTTTCATGGTGCTATCCTTCCCCTTTACGGTGTATGTGTGGGTTTTTGCGCAACGGAATCAAAGCGCCTGTGCGCTAACTTTATTATTCTAACAGCAGCGGCGTTTCTTGTAAACTGTTTTGCGCCTGTTTTCCTGAATTCGTGTGCCCAATTTCAGCCGCATTTGCTGTAGCCGCAGGCGCGGCAGATCACGCAGCCGCCCTCGTGCTCCATGCCGCCGCCG
>CAYNDC010000285.1:0-334 GCA_964396085.1 uncultured Clostridium sp.
GCCGAGAAGCTCACCGCCATCCTCGCGCAAAACGACATCAAGAGCGTAACGGTCGTGCGCATGGAGGTCCCCTGCTGCGGCGGCATGGAGCACGCGGTAAAGCGCGCGCTGCAAGCGAGCGGCAAGTTCATCCCCTGGCAGGTCGTTACCCTGACGACCGACGGGCAAATTTTAGATTAACAGGAGGCATATAACCATGATTGAGAAGGAGTTCCGGCTCGCGCAGAGCGAGAACAAGACCATTGAGCGGGTGTTGCTCGAGGAGAGCATCCACTACATGCACATGATTCTGCCCAAGGGCGAGGGCCTGCCCCCGCACAACACCAACGCGACC
>CAYNDC010000285.1:347-1732 GCA_964396085.1 uncultured Clostridium sp.
TTTGGGCCTTGCCGAGCAGGAAACGCATGAATATCCGGCCGGCACGCTGATCAAAATCCCCGAGGGGATCCCCATGCGCGCCAACAATGTGTATGATGAAACGCTGGAGCTGATCGTAGTCAAGGCTCCTGCCCCCAAGGCATAAGAGAGTGCGTGATTTCGATTGAATAAGGAGCAAGATAACCTATGAGCATGTTTTGTTACCAGTGTCAGGAAGCTGCAGGCGGCCGCGGGTGTACGGTGCGCGGCGTGTGCGGCAAGAACGAGGAGGTCGCCAAGCTTCAGGACCTGTTGATCTATACCCTCAAGGGCATCGCCCAGCGCGTGGTCAAAGGCGGGTTGGCTGTTGAGACCATCGGCGAAGTGAACCATGAAACGCTCAAGAGCCTGTTTATGACCATTACCAACGCCAACTTCGACGAGGCGGCGTTTGAGGCGCAGGTGAAGAAAATGCTTGCCTTGCGCGATGCCCTCGCGGCGAACGCGGCGCAGCTGCCCGATGCCGCGCGCTTTACGGTGAGCGATCGCGCCTCCCTGTTGGAGAAGGCCGCGCACATCGGCGTGCTCGCCACCGAAAACGAGGATGTGCGCTCCCTTCGCGAGCTGATCCTCTACGGCCTCAAAGGCATGGCCGCCTATACGGAGCACGCATATAACATCGGCCTTGAAAACCCCGAGATCTACGCGTTCACCTACGAGGCCCTCGAGGCCCTTACGGACGACACGCTCACGGCAGACGCGCTCGTGGCGCTCACGCTCAAAACGGGCGAGTACGGCGTGAAGGCGATGGCGCTTCTGGATCAGGCGAACACCTCGCGCTACGGCAAGCCGGAAATCACGAGCGTCAACATCGGCGTGCGCAACAACCCCGCAATCCTCATTTCCGGCCACGACCTGACGGATCTCGAGCAGCTGCTCGAGCAGACCCGGGGCACCGGCGTGGACGTCTATACCCACAGCGAGATGCTGCCCGCCCACTACTACCCGGCCTTTAAGAAATATGAAAACTTCGCGGGCAACTACGGCAACGCGTGGTGGAAACAGGTGACGGAGTTTGAATCCTTCCGCGGGCCGATTCTGTTCACGACCAACTGCATCGTGCCGCCCAGAAGCGCGGAAATTCAGGGCCGCATCTTCACCACCAACGCAGCGGGCTTCCCCGGCTGCCGGCACATCGTCCAGGACGAAAACGGCAAAAAGGATTTTTCCGAAATCATCGCGCTTGCCAAGACCTTGCCCGCGCCGGAGGAGATTGAAACCGGCACGATCGTGGGCGGATTCGCGCACGACCAGGTATCCGCCCTCGCGAGCACGGTGGTGGAGGCTGTGCAATCCGGCGCGATCAAAAAGTTCTTCGTCATGGCTGGCTGTGACGGGCGCATGAA
>CAYNDC010000286.1:0-1712 GCA_964396085.1 uncultured Clostridium sp.
TTCGCATCCGGCGAACGATTCAAGTAAAGGGGGCATCTATGCAAAGGGTTTATACCAACGAGGCCTGTCTGCTGCACGGCAGCGCATACTGCGCCATGCTCAACATGGAAAGCTGCGCCTCCTGCACGGTGTGCAGCGATAGCCGGGAGAAGGCTGATGCCATCCGCGCCGATTTGGACGTGATCCTTTCGAACATGCCTGACCAGAGCATGCACGCCCTCTTTGCCGGGGACGGCTGCTTGCTTTGCAAGGGCGAACCCCTTAAAAAGAAGTGGTATGCGCTCACGGATATCGCGCACGTGCAGCCGCGGCGCAAAAAAGCGACGGTTCTCGGCATCGCCCGCGATTCCCGCGTGGGCACGGTGCTGCCCGTTCAAATTGCCTGCTGTGAAGCGTGCCGCAAGCGTTTCCTGGCACTCGAGTACGTGCGCCCGCTTACCGGCACCATCGTCGCGGCGTTGGCGCTGATCGTTTTGAGCATCCGGCGTTTTCGCGAGCCGATCGCGGCGCTCGCGGAGATCCTGCCATTCGCGATCTTCATCACGGTGACGGCACTTGGCATCATCGCTGGAAAAATCATCAGGGATCGGCTGCGCAAAAAGTATGGCGCGCATACGCACCTGAGCATAATGGAACTGCCGGTCCTTCGGGATATGGCTGAGCGAGGTTGGTTCGAACTCACCCCGGCTGATGGGATGAGTCGGCTCGTTTTTTCCAAAACACCTATCAAGCAAGGCCTGTTTACGGGCTGGCCGACCGAGGATGCAGTGCAATCTCAGCACGAAAATGGCGAACATGCTGAGGAGAACAGCGAAACTGTTTGACAAGTGCGGCCTTGGATGATAAAATTATAAAGTTGCGGAAAAGGTCCCTTTCAAGGGGTTGCAAGGGATTTTCTTTATATAGCAGGCATACGGACGCGTGAGCGTCAGAACGCAAAAATAACAGGAGGAACATCAATGCCGACCATTAACCAGTTGGTTCGCAAAGGCCGCCAGCAGGTCACATATAAGACCACGGCGCCGATTCTCAAGCAGTGCCCGCAGCGCAGAGGCGTTTGCACGGCAGTGCGCACCATGACCCCTAAGAAGCCCAACTCCGCGCTGCGCAAAATTGCGCGTGTCCGCCTGACCGACGGACTCGAAGGCACGGCCTATATACCCGGCATCGGCCATAACCTGCAGGAGCACAGCGTTGTGCTTATCCGCGGTGGCCGCGTGAAGGACCTGCCGGGCGTGCGTTACCACATCATCCGCGGCGCGCTGGATACGGCGGGCGTCGCCAAGCGCATGCAGTCCCGGTCCCTCTACGGCGCGAAGCGCCCGAAGAAGAAGTAAGGAGATAGCGCTATGCCTAGACGTGGATTTATACCCAAACGCGAAGTGCTTGACGATCCGATTTACGGCGGCAAGCTCGTCACCAAACTCATCAATCAGGTTATGTACGATGGCAAGCGCGGCACCGCCCAGGCGGCGTGCTACGGTGCTTTCGGCATCATCAAGGATAAGACCGGCCGCGAGCCCCTTGAGGTTTTCGAGCAAGCGATGAACAACATCATGCCCGTGCTCGAGGTCAAAGCCCGCCGCGTCGGCGGCGCGACCTACCAGGTCCCCATCGAAATCCGTCCCGAGAGGCGGCAGACGCTGGGCCTGAGGTGGCTTGTGAGCTACGCGCGCAACCGCAGCGAGCGCACCATGATGGAGCGCCTTGCC
>CAYNDC010000287.1:0-1707 GCA_964396085.1 uncultured Clostridium sp.
CATGGCAAGCTCGTCCGCCCGACGGAACGCGCTGATAAACAGCGGCACCAATACGGGCACCATCGATTTTGCGCGGCGCAGGAGGTTGCCGGATTCAAAGTCCGCGCCGCGCGCCATCTGCGCTTTCATGATTTTATCCGCCTCCTCGATGAGGGTCGGGATGAAACGCAGGGCGATCGTCATCATCATCGAAAGCTCGTGCGCGGGAAAGCCGAGCTTTGCAAACGGTGAGAGAAGCTTTTCCATGCCGTCCGTCAGGGCGATGGGGGTCGTGGTCAGGGTCATCAAACTCGTTCCCAACAGGAGCAACACCAGGCGTAGCGTAATGAACACAGCTTGGCGCACGCCGCCAACGGTGAGGTGGATGAACTGCCAGTCCCATAACAATTCGCCGGTTTGCACCATGAACAGGTTAATGACGAACATGAAGGCGAGCAGCATCCAGATCGGCTTCAGAGATTTGATGAGGTAGGCGAGGGGCACCTGCGCCCAAGAGGAACACGAGCGTGATGTAGGCGATCATGCCCAGGAGCTTCGTGCGCGGGTCCAGGCGATGCACGAGGGAATCCCCCGGAAAGTATTGGCCTAATGTAATATCCCTAATCATCGCCGGGCCTCCTTGCCAAGAAGGCGCAGCAGCGCTTCTTGCATGATGGCCTTGTCGTAAATGCCTGCGGGGATGTCGATCCCCCGCTTGCGCAGCGCCAGGGCGAGGCGTGAAATCTGCGGCACGTCAAGGCCGACGGATAAGAGCAGCTCGCTTTGGCAAAACACGTTCTCGGTCGAATCGAGCAGCAGCAGCCGTCCCTCGTTGAGCACGGCAACGCGCTGGGCGCGCTCGGCAAGATCATCCATAGAATGGGAGATCATCACCACCGCGCAGCCGAGGGTCGCACGCAGCGCGTCGATCGTGTCGAGGATGGCGCGCCGCCCCAGCGGGTCGAGCCCGGCCATGGGTTCGTCGAGCACGAGGTATTTGGGCTTCATCGCGATGATGCCCGCCAGCGCCGCGCGGCGCTTTTCCCCGCCGGAGAGCTCGAAGGGGGACTTGTCCCGAAAGCGCGCGGGGTCAAGACCTACGAGCGCCATCGCCTCATCCGCGCGCAAAAGCGCCTGCGCATCGGGGATGCCCATGTTCTTCACGCCAAAGGCGATGTCCTTTGCGACCGTCTCCTCAAAAAGCTGGTATTCGGGATATTGAAACACCATGCCCACGAGCCTTCGCCCGCTCACCCGCTGCTTTTTATCGGCCATGTTGAAGCCGTCCACCGTCACTTTGCCCGAGGCCGGCTGCAAAAGGCCGTTCAAGTGCTGCACGAGCGTGCTCTTGCCGCTGCCCGTGTGGCCGATAATGCCCAGGAACTCCCCATCGTGTACGGTGAGGCTGATGTCGCTCAGGGCCGCGTTGTTGAGCGCGCTGCCCTGCATATAGGAATAATTCAGTTTTTCAACAACGATCGGCATATCGCTTGCGCCATGTCCTCCACTGTGAGTATCTCTTCGCCCAATTCCACGCCCCGGGCATTGAGGTCGTCCGCCAGTTCTTTGATGACGGGCACGTCCAGCCGGTGCGCCCGAAGCGTTTCCTTCTCGCGGAACACCTCGCGCGGCGCGCCGTCCATGAGAAGGCGTCCCTCGCTCATCACCGCGATGCGCTTGGCCGCGAGCGCCTCTTCCATATATTGCGTGATCATCACGACCGTGATG
>CAYNDC010000288.1:0-1701 GCA_964396085.1 uncultured Clostridium sp.
GCTCACGCGCGGCGCGAACATCGAAAAGTCTTCCAAGGCAGAAACGCTCATGGGCGAGGAGCAACAGGAGAGCGGCGACTACATGTGCGATATCAAGGCGCGCACCGTAGCCCTCACCGCTCGCGGCAACGAAAAGGCCGAAAAGCACTTTGGCATTGAGGATATTTCCGCCACCGAAAACCAGGAGCTCAACCACCACATCATCCAGGCGCTCAAGGCGAACGCGCTGTTCACGCGCGACAAGGATTATGTCGTGCAGGATGGGCAGGTGCTGATCGTAGACGAGTTCACCGGCAGGTTGATGTTCGGCCGGCGCTACAGCGACGGCTTGCACCAGGCGCTCGAAGCCAAAGAGAACGTCAAGGTTGAGCGCGAGAACAAGACGCTTGCGACCATCACGTTCCAGAATTATTTTCGCATGTTCAAAAAGCTCGCCGGCATGACGGGCACGGCCAAGACCGAGGAAACCGAGTTCCAATCGATCTACGGGCTCGACGTCATTGAGATCCCCACCAACAGGCCGCTCATCCGCAACGACTGCAACGATATCGTATATTCGAGCGAAGCGGGCAAGTTCCGCGCTGTGCTCGAGGAGATTATCGAAATCCATAAGACAGGCCAGCCCATCCTCGTTGGCACGATTTCGGTTGAAAAGAGCGAGCTGCTAAGCTCCCTTCTCAAGCGGCGCGGGGTGGAGCACCAGGTGCTCAATGCCAAGCTGCACGCCAAGGAGGCAGAGATCGTTGCGCAGGCGGGTAAATGGGGCAGCGTCACCATCGCCACCAACATGGCAGGCCGCGGCACGGATATTTTGCTCGGCGGCAACCCGGAGTTCCTCGCCAAGCGCGAGCTTCGCCAGAACGGGTTCGAGGAGGCTCTCATCGAGGAGGCCATGAGCCATGCCGAGACCGACGATCCGGATATTCTCGCGGTGCGCGAAGCCTACACACAAGCATTCGCTCGTTTCAAGGTGCACACCGATGCAGAGCACGACACGGTCGTCACGGCCGGCGGCCTGCGCGGGCGCTCCGGCCGCCAGGGCGATCCCGGCAGCACGCGCTTCTACGTCTCCCTCGAGGACGAGTTGATGCTTCGCTTCGGCGGGGATCGCGTCAAGGCCGTGATGGACCGCCTCTCCCCCGACGACGACATTCCCCTCGACCTTCGCATCCTCACCAAGCAAATCGAGTCCGCTCAAAAGCGGGTTGAGCTGCACAACTTCGATATCCGGAAAAACGTTTTGCAGTATGACGACGTCATGAACAAGCAGCGGGAAATCATTTACGGCCAGCGCCGCAAGGTGCTCATGGGCGAGGATATCCACGATTCCGTGCTCGAAATGATCCAGGAAACCATCACCTCCCGCATCGAGCTGTTCGCGCCACCGCATGCAAAGCCGGCCGACTGGGACATCATGGGCCTGTACAAGGAGCTTTATCAAGTTACGGGCGAGGATCTCACCGGCAAGCTGCACGGCGTATCAGATCGATCTACGCTCGAAGAGAAAGCGCAAATGCTCGCGCGGGAAGTCTATGAAAAGCGCGAGGGCGAAGTGATGGCCGCGGGTGTCGACATGCGCGAAGTGGAGCGCGTGCTGCTTCTTAAGGCCGTTGACGCGCACTGGATGGAGCATATTGACGGCATGGATCAGCTTCGCCAGGGCATCGGCCTGCAGGCGCTGGGCCAGAAGGACCCCGTCGT
>CAYNDC010000289.1:0-1675 GCA_964396085.1 uncultured Clostridium sp.
GCTATTTTTTATGTTTGGGGGAGGAAATATGTACAAGAAGGTTCCCACGTCGCTTGATTTCGCCGAGCGTGAGAAGGAAACGCTCAAATTTTGGAAGGAGAATGAAATCTTCCAAAAGAGCGTTGCACTCCGTTCCGGCGCTCCCAAATATACGTTTTACGACGGGCCGCCTACGGCAAACGGAAAGCCGCACATCGGCCATATTCTCACGCGCGCCATCAAGGATATCATCCCGCGCTACCGCACGATGAAAGGCTACGACGTCATGCGAAAGGCCGGCTGGGATACGCACGGCCTGCCCGTGGAGCTCGAGGTTGAAAAGCAGCTTGGGCTGGACGGCAAAGAGCAAATCGAGGCCTACGGCGTGACGCCCTTCCTGGAAAAGTGCAAGGAGTCCGTGTGGAAATACAAGGCCGATTGGGAACACATGAGCGAGCGCGTCGGCTTCTGGGCAGATATGGAGCACCCCTACATCACCTACGAGGACGATTATATCGAATCCGAATGGTGGGCGCTCAAAACCATACACGAAAGGGGCCTGCTCTATAAGGGGCACAAGGTTGTGCCCTATTGCCCGCGCTGCGGCACCGCGCTCTCGAGCCACGAGGTGGCGCAGGGCTATAAGGATGTGAAGGAAACTTCCGCCACGGTGCGCTTCCGCTGCCTGGATGAGGACGCCTCCTACCTCGCCTGGACGACAACGCCCTGGACGCTGCCATCGAACGTGTGCCTGTGCGTGAACGCGAAGCTCACCTATTGCACGGCCGAAAAGGATGGCGAGAAGTTCATCCTTGCCAAGGAGCTCGCGGAGAAGGTGCTCGGCGAGGGCGCGCGCATACTTTGCGAATATCCGGGCAGTGCGCTTTGGGGGCGCGGCTACGAGCCGCTGTTCGCGTGCACGGCAGAGGCCGCCGCCAAGACGGGCAAACGCGGGCATTACGTCGTGACGGACGATTATGTCACGGCCGAGGATGGCACGGGCATCGTCCATAACGCGCCCGCTTTCGGCGAGGACGATTATCGCGTGTGCACGAAGTTCGACATGCCCTTCATACAGCTTGTGAACACCCGCGGCGAAATGACCAAGGATACGCCGTGGGCGGGCGCGTTCGTCAAGGATGCGGATAAACTGATATTGCGTGACCTCAGAGAGAGCGGGCAACTCCTCGCCGCGCCGGAGTTCGAGCACAGCTACCCGTTCTGCTGGCGATGCGACACGCCGCTGGTCTACTATGCCCGCGAGAGCTGGTTCATCAAGATGACCGCCGTCAAGGACCGGCTCATCGAATACAACCGCCGCGTCAACTGGCTGCCCGAAACCATCAAGGAAGGCCGCATGGGCAATTTCCTTGATAACGTCGTGGACTGGGCGCTCTCCCGCGAGCGGTACTGGGGTACGCCCCTGCCGGTGTGGGTCTGCGAGGACTGCGGGGAGCTTCATGTAATCGGCTCGCGCAAGGAGTTGCTGGAAGCCGCGCCGGGCACGCCGGAAACCATCGAGCTGCACAAGCCATTCCTCGATCCGATCACGTTCAAGTGCGGCAAGTGCGGCGGCGTCATGCGGCGCGAGAAGGCCGTCATCGACTGCTGGTTCGACTCCGGCTCGATGCCCTTCGCGCAGTGGCACTATCCGTTTGAAAACCGCGAGGAGTTTGAGCAGAGATATCCGGCCAAC
>CAYNDC010000290.1:0-1659 GCA_964396085.1 uncultured Clostridium sp.
TTTACCCACCACCACACGGGCGACAAGTGGTGCATCTACCCGATGTACGATTTCGCCCATCCCATACAGGACGCCATCGAGGGCATCACGCACTCGCTGTGCTCCCTCGAATATGAGGACCACAGGCCGCTCTACGACTGGGTGGTCGAGCAGTGCGCGTTTGAGCACAAGCCAAGGCAAATCGAGTTTGCGCGCCTCAACCTCACCAACACCATCATGAGCAAGCGCTACCTGCGCCGCCTCGTGGAGGAACATTACGTCAGCGGGTGGGATGATCCGCGCATGCCAACGCTGTGCGGCCTGCGCCGCCGCGGCTACACGCCCGGGGCCATTAAGGATTTCCTCATGCGCGCGGGCGTTTCCAAGGCGGACTCCGTCGTCGATACCGCCATGCTCGAGCATTGCCTGCGCGAGGAGCTCAACGCGTGCGCCCCGCGTATGAACGCGGTGCTCGATCCTATCCGCCTCGTCGTCGAAAACATGCGGGAGGATGAGTTCCACGAGGTGGAGTTTGAAACCCTGCCCGAACACCCCGAGGCCGGCGTGCGCAAGGCGCGCTTCTCGCGTGAGCTGTTCATCGAGCGCGAGGATTTTATGATCGACCCTCCCAAGAAGTATTTCCGCATGACGCCCGGGGGCGAGGTACGCCTCAAGGGGGCGTATATCGTCAAATGCACGCGCTATGAGCTGGATGAGGCGGGCAACGTCGCAACCGTCTATTGCACCTACGACCCCGAAACAAAGTCCGGCGCAAGCGAGCGCAAGGTCAAGGGCACGCTGCATTGGCTTTCGGCGGCGGATGCCATCGCGGCGGAATTCCGCCTGTATGAACCGCTCATGCGCGACGAGGCTGACGATGGGGAGGAGCAAGACTTCATCGAGCGCCTCAACCCCGAGTCCCTGCGGGTCATTCGCGGCTACGTCGAGCCTGCGCTCGCGAAGGCCGCGCCCGGCGAGCGTTTCCAGTTCATCCGGCAGGGGTATTTCTGCACGGACCTGGAGCATACCGAACAAAGTCCGGTTTATAACAGGGCGGTAGGCCTGAAGGACAGCTATAAGCCGGCGAACAGCTAAGAGAGAATCGCTGGGGGGCGGATCGGATTCATCCGCCATCCTGCGAGGGAAAGGAACCGCTATGACCATCAGAACCAGATTCGCGCCCAGCCCGACCGGGTATATGCACCTGGGGGGAATGCGAACGGCGCTCTACACATATTTGTTCACGCGGCAAAGCGGCGGCACGTTCGTGCTGCGCATCGAGGATACGGATCAGAACCGCTACGTGGAAGGCGCGACGGAGGTCATCTACCGCACGCTCGCGGGCATCGGCCTTACCTGGGACGAGGGTCCCGACGTCGGCGGGGCATACGGGCCCTATGTGCAGAGCGAGCGAAAGGACCTCTACTTGCCCTACGCCAAGGAGCTGGTTGCAAAAGGCAAGGCGTATTATTGCTTCTGCACGAACGAAGAGCTGGATGCGCGCCGCGCCGAGGCTTCCGCGCGGGGCGAGACGTACAAGTACGACAAGCATTGCCTGCACCTGTCCAACGAGGAGATTCAAGCGAAGCTCGAGGCGGGCGAGCCGTACGTCATCCGCCAGAACGTGCCCGAGCAGGGCGAAGCTTCGTTTGACGATTTGATCTACGGCCACATCGCCGT
>CAYNDC010000291.1:0-1644 GCA_964396085.1 uncultured Clostridium sp.
CCCGTAAGCCCCGCGATGCCCTCCCTGAGGAAGGAGACGAGTTTATCAGCATGCGGCAGCGGACCATTGGTGACGATCGCCACCATAACCTCCCCCGCCCGGTTGCCGCGCGCGACGGCATGACGCAGAATGCCCTGCCGCGTTTCTTCGTCATAGGCAAGTACACCGCAGACGTTCGCCCATTTGCGCACGGCTCTGGCACACTCGACCAGCGGCTTTTGCTGGATGGGACAGTCGTCGAGCGCAATGAGCCGGTGCGAGCGCGGCGCGTAGAACCCAAAGCGCGCCTTGTTTTGCTCCATGCCAAAGGGGAATGCGGCCTTATTGCGGTAGCGATAAGGTTCCTCCATGCCAATCACCGGGGAAACGGAAACATCCTCAAAGCCGCCAATGCGCCGAAGAGCGTTCTCCACCTCGAGCCGCTTCCATTTGAGCTGCTCTTCGTAGGCGGCATGCATCAATGTGCAGCCGCCGCAGCGTCCGAATGCCGGGCAGACAGGTTGGACGCGAGCGGGGCTCGCATCGAGTATTTCCATGCTCTTAGCGATGGCGAAGCTCTTACCAGGCTTAATCACGCGCACTCGCACGCGCTCGCCGGGCAACGCATAGGGCACGAACACCGCGAAACCTTCGTGACGTCCGATGCCCTGCCCCTCGGATCCGAGGCCGTCTATCGTGAGCGTGAGCTCATCATTTCTCTCAATATTCATCAGAATTTCGCCATCACCGTGTTAAATCGGTATAGTTTTTCATCGAAGTGGTCTGGCGTCTTGATGGCCTCCAGAAGGCTCACATCGATGATTTTGTTATCGCGGATGCCCACAGCCCGGCCGTGAACATCCTCGGCCAAAAGCTCAACGGCACGCTGCCCCAGGCGTGTGGCAAGCACGCGGTCAAACGCCGTTGGGTTGCCCCCCCGCTGGATATAGCCGGGGACAATCGCCTTGATTTCTACATCGGAATGCTCGCGCACATACTGGGCAAAATCCTCCGCACGTCCCGCGCCCTCCGCGATAATGACAATGCTCGAAAGTTCGCCCTTAAGTTTGTTGTTGACCAGCTGCCGCATCGCCTGCTCCCACGGAATGGGAATCTCGGGCACGAGGATAAGGTCTGCCGCGCCTGCAATCCCTGCCCAAAGCGCGATGTCGCCGCAATTGCGCCCCATCACCTCAATGACGCCGACGCGGTCGTGCGCGCGCATGGTATCGCGTATTTTATAAATCTCGCTCGTGATCGTATTGACCGCCGTATCGAAGCCAATCGTAAAATCCGTGTAGCCCAGATCGTTGTCGATCGTGCCGGGCAGACTGATGGTCGGGATGCCGTTGTCATCCAGGAGCTTCGCCCCCTGGTAACTGCCGTCCCCGCCGATGACGATCAAGCCCTCGATGTCATACGCATGGAGCACTTCAATGGCTTTTTGATATCCCTGCTCGGACTTGAACTCCTCACTGCGCGCCGTGCGAAGCACCGTGCCGCCCTTATGCATAACGTTGGCGACATCCTCATGCTGAAGCTTGTTCACCATGCCGGCGATCAGGCCCTTATAGCCGTGGTAGATGCCCATCACGGTCATCCCGCGTCCTGCGCCCTCCTTGAAGACCGCGCGGATGGCGGCGTTCATGCCCGGGGTATCCCCGC
>CAYNDC010000292.1:0-1642 GCA_964396085.1 uncultured Clostridium sp.
TCCCGTGATGACGATGTGTTTCATAAAGCCACCATTTCCTTGCGTTATTCATGCCTGCCCGCCGCTCAGAAAGCAAAAGAACCCGTCGGAAATCGGAGGGCGCAAAAAGCGATTGATTGATCCATCTATGCTCCATTGTAGTGTCAAGCCCGTTCATCCGTCAATGATTCGTTCGATCTTACGCGGCGACGGCAAAAAGCCGGAATTCTGCACGCATGCGCATGGCAGTTTCCTGCGCGACGTGTGCCGAAGTGCTTCCCGAAATCCATTTTTCCAGCGGTTTTCCGGCTTTGTGTTGAGCCGTTTTTGTCGGATCGCAACGCGCGGCAATCCCGCTGCAAGCGTTTGAACATCCGGCGCCGAAAGGGTCAACCCCTTGCTGTCCTTCACGCAAAAGGGTGCCATTCTTTCCGTTCCAGACGGGGTATACGACGAATATGAAAACGGCGATTGACGGCATCCGCAACAGGAAATACAATGTGTATCATTGAGTAACATGTGTGCAGATCAAGCGGCTGAAGCGTTAGAAATATACTTCTACACAAGACCGGGCCGAAAACAAAACCTGTATCGTCCCTATCACAAAACAAGGAGAAACGGTCATGCAGAATAGACGACTTCCCGCCATTTGTATTATGTTTCTATCTTCCGCATTCCTTTTTTCCTGTCAGAGCGCCGCTGTGCCGGCCACGCCGGAAATCAAGCCTTCTGCCGGTGCGGCGGCAGCGAGTGCCGCATTGGAAGTCGTTGAAACACCTCTGCCAACGCCTTCCTACCGGGGGCCCGTTTCGCGCGTCGAAGGCAAATCGTTTCTTGTGCGCTCGGAAGATGGCAGCTATCAGCCCTTCTTCGTCAAAGGGGTCGATATGGGCGCGGCAAAACCCGGCTTCTGGCCCGGCGAATTCGGCATCGAAACTTCCGATTATGATCGCTGGTTTGAACAGATCGGGGCTATGAACGCCAACACCATCCGTGTTTATGTGCCGCAGATGCCGGGATTTTACGATGCTCTCCTGCGCTACAATCTGAAAGCCGAGCGCCCGCTCTATCTCATGCAAGGCATCTATATGAATGAGGAACTCATCAGCACATATCTCGACGCGTACCAAGGTGATTTGGTTGAAATCTTTCACCGCGACCTGGCAAACACCATTGACATCATCCACGGCAACGCGACGGTTGAACAGCTGCCCGGCAATGCGGGCGGCGTTTACACTTCCGACGTATCCGCTTATGTCATCGCTTACCTGCCGGGTATCGAGTTTTCCGCCGATTTTGTACTCGGCACCAACGAAAAACACCCGGAGAAAACCTCCTTTACCGGCACCTATGTGGCAACGGAAAACGCATCCCCGTTCGAAGTATTCCTTGCCGAAACGCAGGAGTATATGATTGGCTATGAGCAGGATCGCTATCAGGTGCAGCGCCCGATTGCCATCACAAATTGGGTCACGACCGATCCGCTCCAGCATCCCGGAGAGCCAAATCCCGGCATGGAGGATGCGGTGAGTGTCGACGTTGAACACATCAAAGCAACCGCGCTCTATACGGCGGGCTTCTTTGCGTCCTATCATGTTTACCCCTATTATCCCGACCTGATGAGCTATGATCCGGCATACACATCCGGAGAAGCCCCGAATCC
>CAYNDC010000293.1:0-1640 GCA_964396085.1 uncultured Clostridium sp.
GTGGTGATCCACGACCTTCTGGAACATCGAGTTGCTGGGGTAGGGCGGCTCCCCCGTCACCATGTGGTAGACAGTGCACCCGAGCGAGTAGATGTCGCTCTGGACGTCGACCTTCCGCGGGTCGACCGCCTGCTCCGGCGAGATGTAATGCACGCTCCCCACAACGTTCGACCCCGCGAAGGTGCGCGTGGTGGAGGCCGCATCCCGCGCGATGCCAAAGTCCGTCAGCTTCGCCTTCCCGCGGGCGTTGATGATGACGTTTTGCGGCTTCACATCCCGGTGGATGATGCCGCATTCGTGCGCGTGGGAAAGCGCATCCAGCACCTGGCAGGCAATGTTTACAGCGATCTTGGGGGAAAGCGGCCCGTCACTCTTGATGATCTGCTTGAGGGTGCTGCCCTGGACATACTCGAGCACGATGTAGCTTAAGCCATTGTCCTCTCCCACATCGAAGGAGCGCACGATGTTCTCATGGTTCAGCGAAAGAACCGCCTTAGCCTCCTGCTCAAAACGGCGAATGAACTCCATATCCCCCCTGTGCTCTTCGCGCAGCACTTTGAGGGCGACGGTGCGCTTCTCCCGCCGGTCATAGGCGCGGTACACGACCGCCATGCCGCCGGAGCCCACGAGCGCCTCGATCATATATCTGCCCGAAACGACTGTGCCGATCATGCGTGCGCCTCCTCGTTGCTCACGATCACGACGCTCACATTGTCGCGGGAGCCGGAATAGAGGGCGCAGTCCACCAGGTCGTCACATGCGGTTTGCAAATCCTCCGTGGAGAGGACGGTGTGCAGAATATCCTCCTCGGTCAGTTCGGAATATAGCCCGTCCGAACAAAGCACGAGCTTGTCGCCGCGGTTCCACTCGCGCTCGAAAATATCCACGCGCTCATTCGCGCGCGTGCCAAGCGCCCGCGTGACGAGGTTGCGCCGCGGGTGGCGCGCTGCCTCAAACTTCGTGATGTACCCCAGCGCCACGAGCTCGGCGACATATGAATGGTCCTTGGTGACCTGCTCGATTTCATTGGCTTTGCTTCTGATGTGATAAAGCCGGCTGTCGCCCACGTTGGCAGCGACGTAGCGCGTGTTAAAAAGGAGCGCAAGCACCATCGTCGTCCCCATGCCGCGCAGCGCCGGGTCTGAGGCCGCAAGGTTATACACGGCGGTGTTCGCCTGCGCCATCGCGCCGCTCACAAGATTCGCCGCATTTTCCACGCCGCCTTTTTTCAGCTCCGCCACGACGGTAGATACCGCAACCCGGCTCGCGACATCCCCCGCGCTGTGGCCGCCCATGCCATCTGCCACCACGGCGAGGGAAATCTCCCCTCCCCGCGGCACGAACACGGCATCCTGATTCTGCGCCCGTACGCCTGTTACGCTCTTTGCGGCATACCTCATGCGTCGTCCTCCGCTTGTTGATGCAATACGCGCCTGCGCAACTGCCCACACGCACCCTCGATATCCGTGCCCATCTCGCGCCGGATGGTGGCAGAAACACCGCGTTGTGTGAGCCATTTGTTGAACGTTTTCGCCCGCTCGCGCGACGTGCCGCCCAGTTTTCTCTCCTTGACGGGGTTGAGCGGGATGAGGTTGACGTGGCAGTTGATGCCGCGCAGCTTCGCCGCGAGCTGTGCCGCG
>CAYNDC010000294.1:0-1631 GCA_964396085.1 uncultured Clostridium sp.
CGCAGATGGATTCCTGGACGACCGTCTACGGCAAGGATAACTTGCGGCGCGGCGATCTGCTCTTCTATAAGAGCGACGGCAGCTCCAGCACCTACGTTACCCACGTGGCCATTTGGCTGGGCAGCGGGCAGATTCTGCACGCCTCGACCAGCGCCGGCCAGATCTGCTACACCACCTGGGGTTCCTGGTCCGAGAACAACTTCCTCTTTGCCAAGCGGGTATTCTGATTCTTATCACTTTGATTGCAAACGGCCTTCGCCCCAAGTTGGGCGAAGGCCGTTTTTTCGTTTGGAGGTTGCGCTGTGCGCGCCGCGGCTTAGTCGATGTCCTCAAACACCTTTTCGGGCGGGTTGTCGAGCTGGAAGGGATCTTTGAGGATGGACTTGAGCAGCTTGAAGGCGCTTGAATAATAGAATCCGTCGCAAATGCGCTCGTCCGTCACCCATGTGTAGGAGATGTAGCGGCGCTCGGCCACGGTGCCGTCGGGCAGCAGCTCCGTGCGGCGCTGTTTGGCGCCGAAGGAACAAAACACGGATACGTTGCCGAAATCGTACAGGTGGTGAAACACGGGCGGAATGCCCAAAGACCCCATCGAGGTGATGAACATCGAGCCGTGGAAGGGACTCAGATCCGTCAGGGACCTGGGGATCAGGCCGAAGTAGTCGAGCAGCTTCAAAAACCACACCGCAAACTTCAGCAGCAATCCGGGAATCAGGCTAAACACCTTTGCGAGGTTGTCGAACTCATCGTTGGATGAGGCGCGGGAGAGCTCGATCTCCTTGGTCATCAAATTGTAGATGTCAGTCGCCGTGGCGCTGCGGTCGGGGCGGATTTTGATGATGGTCTCCGCGCCTTCGGCAGTCATCTCCACCTTGACGGCCATGTTGATCTCGATGCCGTTTCGCTGGTAGATCTTCTGCCCCGATATGAAGCGGTTGATCGCCGGCCGCTGGGACACGCCGCGCACGTAGGCGGCGATGAGCACGTGCATGATGCCAAAGCTCGTGAGCCCCTCGTCCTTGCGCTTATGGCGGATATAACGCTCCACCTCATCGATGTCCACGCTGTCGATAAAATAATTGGTGGCGCCGCTGCGGTTCACCATGATGTAGGAGGATACGCGCGAGAGCGGGTCGAGCGAGCGCAGTTTGCGCCCGTCCTTTCGATCGCCCCACCGGCGTTTGCGTTTTTCCATATTACACTCCTGCAATTAAAATAAGTTCAAATAAAACGACTGCGGGGAGGCGATCGCATAGGATCGCACCCGCGCAAACCTTACTCCATCCTTTGTTCAAAGAGCGCGAATACGGTTTCGAGCAGCGCCGCGTCGTCAATGCCCTCGAAGTACTCGTCCTCCGGCGCGTCGCCGCCCAGCACTTCGAGGATGGTCACCTCGTCGCCCGGCGCATCCGCAGGCTGTAAAACGGCGAAGAAGCGCCCCTCATAGGGGACGACATCGAGGATTTCAAAGAGCAGCTCGCCGCCATCGCCGTCAACCAGAGTGAGGACGTCCCGCGCTTCGTCCATATCAGGCCCTGCCCTCGCAGCCAAGCACGTTGATGAGCTTGTGCGCGACCATGCTGCGGATGGCCTCGCGGGCGGGCTTGAGGTACTGGCGCGGGTCGAAGTGG
>CAYNDC010000295.1:0-1625 GCA_964396085.1 uncultured Clostridium sp.
GGAGCACCTTTCCTTCCAATGCCTTTCCGGCGAGATAATCTTTTGCCGCGAGCCGTTTTCCGCCCGTCGCTTGCAGTTCGAGTATTTCAAGCCAGCCGTCGAGACAGCGCACGAACAGGCCGGACTTCGCGTTTCCTTTTAATATACCGATCGGCTCGTCCATAAACGGCTGATCGGTACACCGCGTTTTGTGGATCTTGAGCGGTTCGCCTTCCAGAAGCGCGTATGCGCCCGGCCAGGGGTTCGTGCCGCGTACGCGATTGTGGTTCGCGCGGCAGGTATGAGTAAAGTCGAGTTTTCCGTGTTCTTTTTTCAGCATCGGGCATTTTGTGGCCTGCGACGCGTCCTGCGGCGTGCGGGTAAGCGTACCCGCTTCCAGCGCGGCAACCGTCCGGCGGAGCGTTTCCGCGCCGAGCAGCGCCATGCGGGAGAAGAGCTCGCCCGCCGTTTCGTCGGGATCGATCGCAATACGGTCCGTAAGCAGGATGTCTCCCGTGTCCATGCCGATGTCGGTCATCATGGTGGTGATGCCCGTCTCGGCTTCGCCGTCGATGATCGCCCACTGTATCGGGGCCGCGCCGCGATATTTCGGGAGCAGCGAACCATGCACGTTGATGCAGCCGAATTTCGGGATCGCGAGATTTTCCGCGGAGAGAAGCTGGCCAAACGCCGCGGTCACCATTAGATCCGGCGCAAACGAAGAGAGAGCCGCAACGCCCTCCGGCAGGCGGATTTTCTCAAACTGGAACACGGGGATGCCGTGCGCAAGGGCGTATGCCTTTGTCGGCGGCGGCGTCAGCTGCGCATGCCTGCCGACTGGACGATCCGGCTGCGTGAAAATCGCGAGCGCATGCCCGCTTTCCTGCAGCATATGCAGCGATGGCAGCGCAAACTCCGGCGTACCGAGAAAGGCGATTCTCATCCCATGTTCTCCTCATCGTGCTGTTCTTCTTCAAACCCTTCCGGCGGCGCGGTTTTCTTGGTCAGATAGACCACGCCGTCCAGGTGATCCAGCTCATGCTGCATCGCGCGCGCAAAAAAGCCGGTGGTGTCATACGTGTGCTTTTCACCGCTGCGATCATAACCTTCCACGATCACATGATCTGCCCGCTCAACATAGCCGCTCTGCCCGGGGAAGGAGAGGCACCCCTCGTAACCGCCCTGGCAACCCTCCGCAAGCTTGATAACGGGGTTGACAAGCTCAACTCTGCCTTCTCCCGCATCGACGACGACCACACGGCGCTGGATACCGACCTGCGGTGCGGCAAGCCCCGCGCCGTTTGCCGCGTCCATGGTTTCATACATGTCGTCGATCAGCTGCGCAAGCCGTGCGTCAAACTTCTCGACCGGCTTGCAAATTTTATAGAGGCACGGATCATCGTCCGTGCGAATCGTTCGTAGTGCCATATAACATGATACCTCCTTTTTGAAACAATGGTATTGTACTAAAAATCGAACGCCGTGTAAAGAAAAGCACCGGTTGACAAAAATTCTATCGTTGGTTTAGTCGCAAAAAGCAAAGTTGAGCGAAATTCTACTTTGGGTTGAAAAGAAATTTCAAACTCGAAAAACAAGCTATGTTCAAGTTTTACGCTTTATGCCATAATAAGCCCATGAAAGAGAGG
>CAYNDC010000296.1:0-1619 GCA_964396085.1 uncultured Clostridium sp.
TCGGGCACGACCTCCGGCTCGCGGCAAACGCTCATCACGGGCGAGGCGGCGCTTCGCGCATGCGTGAAGCTTAGCGAGGATTACGAGCGCAACACGCTTGACGAGCTTGAGGGGCATGAGTATTACGGCGAGTACCTCGCCGCGACAGACTCGCCGGGTTCCGGCAAGCTCAATCCTATTAGCCATGTCGCCTACGGCTACGCGACACATGTCGCCATTCTCGATGATGCGGGCAAACTGGAGCGCGTCATCGCCGCTCATGCCGTGGGGCGCGCCGTCAACCCGCTTTCTGTGGAAGGGCAAATTGAGGGCGGCGTCGTGATGAGTTGCGGCTTCGCGCTCACCGAGCGCTTCCCCATCGATGAAAACTGCCGGCCTACGGCCAAATTCGGTACGCTCGGCCTCTTGCGAGCTGACAACGTGCCAGACGTTACTCCCGTTATCGTGGAGAAGCCGGGCATCGACAAGGCGATGGGCGCCATCGGCATCGGGGAGATTACCTCCATCCCCACCGCCCCCGCCATCGCGGAAGCCTACTACCGGTTCGACGGGCGCGAGCGCACGACACTCCCGCTCGAGGATACGCCTTATTTCAAATAACGAGGGGGATACTTTCATGGAACTCAACCGCATGATCGATCACACGCTGCTCAAAGCAGACGCTACGCCCGCGCAGATCATCGCCCTATGCGCGCAGGCGAAGCAGCACCATTTTGCATCTGTATGCGTCAACTCCTGCTATGTGCCGCTCGTGCGCGAACAGCTCGCGGGGACGGATGTCGCCGTTTGCTGCGTGGTGGGCTTCCCGCTGGGCGCGATGTTGACCTCCGCCAAGGTTTCGGAGGCGCGCCAGGCGCTTGAAGCGGGCGCGCAGGAAGTCGACATGGTCATCAACGTCGGCTTGGCCAAGGCCGCTGAGTGGGACCTGGTCGAGGCGGATATCCGCGCTGTCGCCGAGGCCGTGCACCCCGGTGCGCACCTCAAGGTCATTTTGGAAACCTGCTTGCTTGCGGATGAGGAAAAGGTCAAAGCCTGCCTCGCCGCCAAAGCCGCGGGCGCGGATTTCGTTAAAACCAGCACGGGTTTTTCGACCGGCGGCGCAACCGTGGCGGACGTTGCGCTCATGCGCAAAACCGTAGGGCCGCAGATGGGCGTGAAAGCCTCCGGCGGCGTACGCACGCACGAGGACGCGCTTGCGATGATCGCAGCCGGCGCCACGCGTATTGGCACGAGCAACGGGGTTAGCATGCTCAACGCTCAGGATTGACCGAGCATCAATTCAGGCGCGAATAGCTGTCCAAATCAAGCGGCCTCCGTTAGACTAACGGAGGCCGTTCTGATTCAAATTGCAAAGTGGGATTGGCTATACGTTCTCCCGATTGATCGCCATGCTCATGCAGCGAGGGCCACCGCGTCCGCGAACCAGCTCCGCCGCGGGGATGGTGTGCACTGCGATGCCCGCACGGGCGAGCAGCTCGTTTGTCACATCGTTGCGGTCGTACACGATCACTTTTCCCGGGGCGATGGTTAGCGAGTTGGAGCCCATGTTCCAGTGCTCGCGCGCGGCGACGATGGGGTCTCCACCACCCATCTCAATGAAATGCACGGCGGGTAAACGC
>CAYNDC010000297.1:0-1607 GCA_964396085.1 uncultured Clostridium sp.
GTCCATGGTGGTTTCCCAAAGCTGCTCGGGGTTCATTTCGCCCAGGCCCTTGTAGCGGTTGATGAGCGGCTTTGGCTCGCGGCCGACGCGGTCCAACAGCTCCGCAAGCTCCTCGTCGGAATAGGCGTACCACGTGTTGGAGCCGCGCGTCACGCGGTAGAGCGGCGGCTGCGCGATATATACGTATCCCTGCTCGATGAGCGGGCGCATGTGGCGAAAGAAGAAGGTGAGCATCAAAATGCGGATGTGGCTGCCGTCGACGTCCGCGTCGGTCATGCAGACGATTTTATGGTAGCGCAGCTTCGCGACGTCGAAATCGTCGTCGATGCCCGCGCCGAAGGCCGTGATCATGGATTTGATCTCGTTATTGCCCAAAATGCGGTCCATGCGCGCCTTTTCAACGTTGAGGATCTTGCCGCGCAGCGGCAAAATGGCCTGGAAGGCGGGGTTGCGTCCCTGCTTGGCGCTGCCGCCGGCCGAGTCCCCCTCGACGATGAAAATCTCGCACTTGGCGGGATCCGTCTCGGTGCAATCGGCAAGCTTGCCGGGCAGGGCGGTGGAGTCGAGCGCGGTCTTTCGCCGGGTCAGCTCCCGCGCCTTCCTGGCGGCATCCCGCGCGCGCGCGGCGGTGATGCATTTTTCAAGGATGATCTTGGCCACGGGGGGATGCTCCTCCAGGTAAACCGAAAGGCCGTCGGAAACCGCGGAGTCGACCATCGAGCGGATGTAGGCGTTGCCCAGCTTGCTCTTTGTCTGCCCCTCGAACTGCGGCTCCTCGAGCTTGATGCTCACGATGGCCGAAAGCCCCTCGCGCACGTCCTCGCCCTTGAGGGGCTCGTCCGTCTCCTTGATGTATTTATACTTCTTGGCATAGTCGTTGATGGCGCGGGTCATGGCGCTGCGAAATCCCACCAGATGACTGCCGCCCTCGATGGTGTTGATGTTGTTGGCGAAGGTGAACACGTTTTCGTTGTAGTCGTCATTGTATTGAATGGCGGCTTCGAGGATTGCTTGCTCGAGCTTTTCGGGGTTGCTCCGCGTGGCGCTGATGAAGATGGGCTCATCGTGCAGCACGGTCTTTTTGCGGTTGATGTGCTTGACGAAGCTCACGATTCCGCCTTCGTAGTGGAAGCTCTTGACCGCGGGGCTTTCCCCCTCGGGAACGCGCTCGTCGGTGACGGTGATGCGAAGGCCGGCGTTGAGGAAGGCGAGCTCGCGCATGCGATCGGCAAGCGTGTCAAAATGATAGTTGACCTCGTCGAAGATAGCATCGCTCGCGCGGAAGGTGACGCGCGTGCCGCTCTCCTCCCCTTCATACTCGCCCACAGCCGCCACGGGGGCGCAGGGTTCACCGTTGAGATAATCCTGCGAATAGATTTTATTATCCCGCCTTACCTCCACGTGCAGCCAGGTGGACAGGGCGTTGACCACGCTCAGCCCCACGCCGTGCAGCCCGCCCGAGACCTTATAGCCCGTGCCGCCGAACTTGCCGCCCGCGTGCAGCACCGTGAGCGCCACCTCGAGGGCGCTCTTTTTCATTTTTTCATGGTAATCTACAGGTATGCCGCGTCCGTTATCGGTCTCGGTGAGGGAATTATCGGGATGTA
>CAYNDC010000298.1:0-1602 GCA_964396085.1 uncultured Clostridium sp.
TGCCGGATAAGGCGATCGACCTCGTGGATGAGGCCTGCGCGCTCATCCGCACGGAGATGGACTCCATGCCCACGGAGCTGGATGAACTTTCCCGGCGCATCATGCAGCTTGAAATCGAAGAGGCGGCGTTGAGCAAGGAGAGCGACAGGCTTTCGGCGGAACACCTCAGCGAGATTCGCAAGAACCTCGCCGAGGAGCGCGAGCGCCTGGGTGTGCTCAAGGCCAGGTGGGAGACGGAGAAGGACTCCATCAAAAAAGTGCGTAGCGTGCGCGAGGAGCTTGAACGCCTCAACGCCGAGATGGAGAAGGCCGAGCGCGAGTACGACCTCAACCGTGCGGCGGAGCTGAAATACGGAAAAATCCCCAAGCTGCGCGCCGAGCTGGAGCAGGCGGAACGCGAAAGCAGCGGAGGAGCGGAAAAACCTTCCGGCTTGCTGCGTGATCGCGTCAGCGAGGAGGAGATCGCCCGCATTGTGGGCCGCTGGACGGGCATCCCTGTCTCTAAGCTCATGGAGGGCGAACGCGAGAAGCTTTTGCACCTCGAGGAGATTCTCCACAGGCGCGTCATCGGTCAGGATGAGGCGGTCACAACCGTGGCCAACGCCATCCTTCGTACGCGTGCCGGCTTGAAGGACCCCAAGAAGCCCATTGGCTCCTTCCTCTTCCTGGGGCCCACGGGCGTGGGCAAAACGGAGTTGGCGCGCGCTCTTGCGCAGGCGCTCTTCGATGATGAAAACAACCTTGTGCGCATCGATATGAGCGAGTATATGGAAAAATACTCCGTCTCGCGTCTCATCGGCGCGCCGCCGGGGTATGTGGGCTACGATGAGGGAGGCCAGCTCACCGAGGCTGTGCGGCGCAAGCCTTACAGCGTCATATTGTTCGATGAAATCGAGAAGGCGCATCCCGATGTGTTCAACGTGCTCTTGCAGGTGCTCGACGACGGCCGCCTGACGGATTCACAGGGCCGCACGGTGGATTTTAAGAACACCGTCATCGTCATGACGAGCAACCTTGGTAGCCAGTTTATCCTCGAGGGCATCGAGGACGGCCACATCACACAGGCCGCGCGCGCGCAGGTAGAGGCGCTGCTCAAACAGAGCTTCCGGCCGGAGTTCCTCAACCGCATCGACGACATCGTGTTTTACAAGCCGCTCGAGCGGGAGGAGATTTACCGCATTGCCGAACTGATGCTTGGGGAGATCAGACAGCGCCTCGCCGAGCGCAGGCTTTCGCTCAAGCTCAGCCAAGCCGCGCTCGCCCATCTTGCGGATGCGGGGTATGATCCGCTGTACGGCGCGCGGCCGCTCAGGAGGCTCCTGCAGAGCAAACTCGAAACGCTGCTCGCCCGCCGCATCATCGAAACCGACCCCGCGCCGGAAACGGTCTTTACCGTAGATTACGATGAGAATGCAGGGGAGTTAACCATCAGGGATTAAAATACGGTACCCAAACATAAAGCAAACGGCCTTCGCTCATTTCAAGCGAAGGTCGTAACGCATTGCGCCAGTTGTCAAATTCCCATTACCTTCGCCGTCTCGAACTGGCTGTTGTAGAGTTTCGCATAGAAGCCGGCGCGCGCGAGCAGGTCTTCATGCGTGC
>CAYNDC010000299.1:0-1585 GCA_964396085.1 uncultured Clostridium sp.
AAACGCCGGATTTCCTGCTTATTATACCGGCAAGAGATATCCGGCGCAAGCGCCCGGGGAAAAACGTCACACTCTGTTAACCCGGCTTAGGCAAACTGCGCGCGCGTCATGGCCTCCCGGTTATCCACGAGCGAGAGCGCGCCCTCTGCCACACACATGAGCGGGTCCTGCGCGACGTGCGCCGTGAGGCCTGTTTCGTTGCGAAGCAGCTTATCAAGCCCCGGCAGCAGCGCCCCGCCGCCCGTGAGCATGATGCCGCTGTCCATGAGATCCGCCGCAAGCTCCGGCGGCGTTTCCGCCAGCACGCGCTTCACGCCCTCCACGAGCTTACGAATGACGGGCGCGACGGCGTGGCAGACCTCGCCCGCGTTGATGACCACGCGCGTAGGCAGGCCTGTTTCCAGGCTCCTGCCGCGCACCTCCATGCGTTCCATTCCCCCCGGTAGCGCCGAGGCGAGGGTGAGCTTCACCTCCTCCGCCGTGCGCTCGCCAATCGATATGTTATATTGCCGGGCGACGTACTCCGCAATCGCGGCATCGATGTGGCGCCCTCCCGTGCGCAGCGAGAGCGAGGAGGCGATGCCCCCCAAGGATACCACCGCGATGTCGGTCGTTCCGCCGCCGATATCCACGACCATCGAGCCCAGCGGCTCGAACACCGCAAGCCCTGCGCCCAAAGCGGCGGCCATAGGCTCATCCAGGAGCAGCACCTCGCGCGCGCCCACAGCCCGCGCCGCCTCCTCGAGCGCGCGGCGCTCCACATCCGTTACGCACAAGGGCAGGCACATGGCAAGGCGCGTGCCGAGCGCGCCGTTGCGCCGCCCGAACGCGCGCTCCAAAAGCCGCCGGAGCAGCTCGGCGCTGAGCCGGTAATCGGCGATGACGCCATCGCGCAGCGGCCAAACGATCGTGACGCCGCCGGGCGTACGCCCTGCCATGCGAAGCGCCTCCGCACCGCAGGCGACGACCTCCCGGCGCTCGTCCGCGGTAATCGCGACGGCACTGGGTTCATTCAGCACGACGCCGCGCCCCCGGAGCGCGACGAGCGTGTTCACCGTGCCTAGGTCGATGGCAACGGCGCGAGAGAGCATATAAAAAGGATTCAAGCGCATCATACCCCCCATATTTTTCCTGTTTGATGCACAGTGTTTCCTTTTTGTTGATTTGTTATTCCATTATGTTATACTTATCCGTAATTGTTTTTTGGGGAGGGCGTGAATGAAGCTGATTCTCGCATCCGGCTCGGCTCGAAGGCGCGAGCTCATGGAGCTGATGGGATACGATTTCGAGGTGATCCCGGCCAACGCAAACGAGGATATCCCTGCCGCGGCGCCGGATGTGTTCGTGCAAAGACTCGCCCTTGATAAGGCCCGGGCCATCCACGCCGCACACCCCGGGGCGTGCGTTGTGGGATGCGATACGATCGTTTGGCTCGATGGGGAGATCATCGGCAAGCCTGCGGATGAGGCGGATGCGCAGCGCATCCTTCGTAAACTCTCGGGCCGCGCGCATACGGTATATACCGGCGCGGCTGTGCTGTGCGGCGATCGCGTACAGCGTATCCCCGCGCTTTACCGTGTGCGTT
>CAYNDC010000300.1:0-1583 GCA_964396085.1 uncultured Clostridium sp.
GCGCATACCTGTGCCGGAATGCGCAGTGCTTGGAGCGCGCGAAGAAAACGCGCGCGCTCGAGCGGGCGCTCGAGCACAAGGTCGGTGAGGATGTGTTTGAGCAGATCGCAAAGGAGATCGGCATTGGCTGAGGGAACGAAGCTGCGCGGCGCGCTGGGCCTCGCGATGAAGGCGGGCAAATGCGCCTCAGGCGATTTTGCCTGCGAAAAGCTCATTAAGGGCGGCGGCGCGCGCTTGGTCGTGTTGGACGCGACTGCGAGCGCGAGTACGAAAGCGCGCTATGAAGGCATGTGTGCGCGCGCGGGTGTCGCGCTCATAGAAACGCAAGCGCTGGGCAGCGCAATCGGCCGGCCGGGCCGAATGGTCGCAGTGGTGACGCACGAGAGCTTCGCAAAGCTCATCGCGACGGCGCACGCAGCGGGAAACGAGCAAAAAGACACGGGGGGAATAGAATGGCAAAAGCAAAAGTAATGGATTCGGCAAAACAGCTTGAAGCGCAGGCGAAGGACCTGTTCGAGCGGATTAAGCAATCCCATTCGAACATGGGCGGTACGCTCGCAGAAGTGCGGCGCTTTGAAGCGATGCTCATAGAAAAGGAAAAAAATCAGGAAAGGGAGCGCATCGAAGCGGAGCGCGCCGAGCGGCTCAAGGAACTGCTTGAGTCAGACGGCGAGCATGCCTACCATGTAGGCAGTGACGAGCCGGCCGAGGTTACCCCCGCAGTTGAGCATGTGCACACGGCCCCCGCCACAACGGTGCCGGAGGCGCCCGTGAAGGCGGAGCCTGCCCCCGTGCCGACCCAAGCGGAACCGGAGAAACCCGCCAAGGAGCCGGAAGCGCCTGCCGCTGAAAAACCGGCCAAGGCGCCGGAAGAGATCGCCGTCGAGAAGCCGGCCGCGCAAGCGGAGCCGGCTGCCGAGGCGCCTGCCGCCAAGCGCAACGAAGGCTATCAGGCTCAACCGCAGGTGCAAAACGTATATGACCGGGGGCGCGACAGGCAACCTGCCCAGCAGGGAGGCTACCAGCAGCGCGACGGGAATGCGCCGCGCCAGGGCGGTTATCAGCAAGGCGGCTACCAGCAGCGCGACGGGAATGCGCCGCGCCAGGGCGGCTATCAGCAGGGCGGCTACCAGCAGCGCGACGGGAATGCGCCGCGCCAAGGCGGCTATCAGCAGGGCGGCTACCAGCAGCGCCAGGGCGGGTACCAGCAGGGCGGCTATCAGCCGCGCACGGGCGGCACCCAACAGGGTGGTTTCCCGCCGCGCACGGGCGGCTACCAGCCGGGCGGCAATAAGCCGCGCACGGCCGCGGGCGCGACCCCTGCGCCGCAACCCCCCACGCGCACGTTTGATCCTACTAAAAACGCCAAGCCCCGCACCGGTAAGGCGGATGACGGGCATGCGAAGAATAAAAAGGCTCTCATGAAGGAGGCCGCACCCAGTACGGGCGCTTGGGACGAGGATGCCTCTTTCGGCTCACGCAGGAAGAAGAGACAGCCTGTGCAGCAGATGCGGCCTGAGCCGGTGATAATCGAAAAGGCGGTGATTACCTCGGAAACCATTACGGTAAAGGAGCTTTCGGAA
>CAYNDC010000301.1:0-1577 GCA_964396085.1 uncultured Clostridium sp.
TGCGGCCGACTTCCCGCGGCGGCACGAGCGCGTCCTTGCCAAAGCCGATCAAATCCTCCCGGCCCGCACGCCGCAGCGCCTCGCGCGCGAGCGGCGCATACGCAGGCATAAAATACTGCATGAGCGCGCGCTGCATGGCCTTTTCCTTTGGCGAGCGCGGAACATAGACCTTCTCGCAGGTGCGCGGGTCAACGCCCGTATAATACATGCAGGTGGAAAGCGTGCCGGGCGTGGGATAAAAATCCTGCACCTGCTCGGGTCGCTGGCCGGTTTTTTTCAAATACAGCGCAAGCTCCACGGCGGCGTTGAGATCGCTGCCGGGGTGGGAGCTCATAAAATACGGCACGATATACTGCGCCTTGTCCTCTGCTGCGCTGAGCTTTTCATAGCGGCGGCAAAAGGAGTCGTAAAGCTCGTGCGAGGGCTTGCCCATCAGGCGAAGCACGCGCTCGCTTACATGCTCGGGCGCGACCTTGAGCCGCCCGCTTACGTAGCTGCGCACGAGCGTTTTGAGAAACGCGTCGGATTTATCATACATCACATAATCGTAACGCACGCCGGAGCGCACAAACACGCTCTTCACGCCCGGCACAGCGGAAAGCTCCCCGAGCAGTTCGACATAATCCGTGTGATCAGCCACGAGGTTGGGGCAGGGCTGATAACCCAGGCACTGCCGGTCCTGGCACACGCCGTGCGTTTGCTGGCGCTTGCATGCGGGTATGCGAAAATCCGCCGTGGGGCCGCCCACATCGTGAATATAACCCTTGAAGCCGGGGAGTTCCGTGAGGAGCCCCGCCTCCTCCACAAGAGAGGCACGACTTCGCGCCTGCACGACACGCCCCTGGTGGAATGTGAGCGCGCAAAAGGAACAGCCGCCAAAGCAGCCACGGCAGGAGGTCAGCGAAAACTCCACCTCCGCAAGTGCGGGAATGGGCTTTTGATAGCGCGGGTGCGGCACGCGGGTATAGGGAAGCTCATACACCGCATCTAGCTCGGCGTGCGTGAGCGGCGCGGCGGGCGGGTTGGCAACGAGGAAGCCCCTCCCGTGCGGCTGCACGAGGCGCGCCCCGCTCAGGGCGTCCTGCTCACGGTATTGCGCCATGAACGCCGCGGCGTATTTTTTCTTATCCGAAGAAACCTCCTCGAAGCTCTCGATTGGTTTGTAGTCATAAACCCGTTCGAGGGAATCCGTATAAAAGCAGGTGCCGGAAACATAGGTGATTTGCTCGACGGGCAAGCCCGCTGCAAGCGCATCCGCCACATCGAGGATTGGTTTTTCTCCCATGCCGTAAACTAAAAGGTCCGCGCCGGAATCGACGAGGACGCTCCTGCGCACCTTGTCATCCCAATAATCATAATGCGCAAAGCGGCGAAGGCTCGCCTCAATCCCGCCGATGACAACGGGCACCCGACCAAACGCCTCGCGGATGCGGTTGACATACACGATCACCGCCCGGTCCGGACGCTTGCCCGGCAACCCGCCCTCGGTATAAGCATCCTCTCCACGCTTTTTCTTTGCGGCTGTATAGTGGTTGACCATGGAATCCATATTGCCGGCCGAAACAAGAAAGCCGAGC
>CAYNDC010000302.1:0-1575 GCA_964396085.1 uncultured Clostridium sp.
ATGTTAGCTATCAATAATTCATTGATTTAAGCTTAACATGGGGAGTAAAGCAAAAATATTGTCTTCTATCCATGTGGAAGATGAATGCGGTACAATTTGATCAAAAGAGATGGCAAGGAAAGAATGATAATTACGAAATCAAAAATATTCCAAGGCGAGGAAAAATAACTTTTTCCGTAAGTCTTAAGCTTAATTATTAATTCTACTGTGAATATTAGCGTAAAGATGTGATCGAATGCAAATAATACAGAATGGAAAAATTGATTTAAATTAAATCCCCCAGCAAAAATAACAAACGCATTGGCGATAATCACATGTAAAATAAACTTATCGTCTAAAAATTTGCTCTTGATATTGAGACTAATAATATGTCTAGTACAACCCATATATCTATCCGATTAATTCTTATTTCTTCTGCCTACTCTTTTTGGTTTTCAGCATCCCCATTATCATAATACACGACTTTAATACAATATTGAAAATAAATAATAGAAATAATTTCGATATTGCTCAATATTCCTTTTTGTTCATCGGTTGTATTTATATGACCGTTTAATAATGACAGAATAAAATGAATAATATACTCATCTACAAATATTAGAAACACGCTTGTTTTTGGAATTACAATAAGCATTATTATTAGGACTATTGAAAAACAACAACACGAATAACAAAAATAAAATTAACGGAATCAAGAATTATCATACTTAAGTTTCTTTATTATAATGTAGTTAGAATATTATGAATTATTTTAATTGATTTTACAAAAAAAAATACTTGTTTAAATACTTGCTTTTTACTATTTTTGAAACCTGATAATAGAGCTTTGGATAGTTAGCAAGGCTAATGAGATCATAAGTTGTTATATTATGCCTACATTAAACGGTCCTTAAGTATCAACAGATGAAAAATACAGCTATTCACATCATACAGGCAAATTTCCTTCAATAAATATGATAAGTCAATTATTTTAATTATTTTTGTAATCTGCATTTATACTTATAATATTAGAACTTATGAAATATTTGAATAAATTATTTATATTCATCTTTGTATTATTAATTCCCTTCGCCTTGCGATGCGATTACTTGCGCGTAAAATGCAAATCTGGCGATGGGATTACCATTCTGCTGAATAAATATAACTTGCCTGCTAACAACTATTATATTAATGAATTTAAAGCGATTAACAAAGGTAAAATAAAGAAAAATGGTGATTTACTCATCGGAACAAATTATAACATGCCCATAAAAAAATATACTTATAATGGGAAAAATATCCGCAGTTCCTTAGAGATTTCATCTTTCGAAGATGCGAAGGAAATTCAAAACTTCAATGAAAAACTCTATAAAGATAAAGTAATTACAAAGCCATACACCAAATCAAATTTACTGCTCGTCCCCTCTGAATACTCGAAATTAATTTCTGTGCCTCTCAATGAACCATCTAGCAAAGGTAACCCATCAAAAGAGATAGAAGAAAAAGTCCCCTTTAACACACGCCTTTTTGGCAAAGATTATCAAAATATAAATATTAAGGATAACTCTTTGCAGGGCAGAGTATACTACATTTCAA
>CAYNDC010000303.1:0-1555 GCA_964396085.1 uncultured Clostridium sp.
CGCCAGGACAATGCCGACGAGCGCCTCAGTGAACTTGGCCGCAGGACGGGCCTCGTCTCGGAGGAGCGCTACGCCCGCCTCATGCAAAAGCGCGAGGAGGCCGCGCGGGCAAAGGCTGCGCTCGGCGCATTTGCAGCGCCGGGGGAGGCGCTGGCTAGGCTCCTCGAATCGCGCGGCGAAACCGTGCCCGCCTCGGGCGTTCGCCTCTATGACCTGCTGCGCCGCCGCAGCATTGGCTATACGGACCTGCTCGCGCTCTATCCCGCCGTTTTGCCCGAGGTTTCCCGCGAGGCGCGCGAGGCTGTGGAGCTGGACGCGCGCTATGCGGGCTACATCGAAAAGGAAAGCGCTTTGCTCGAGCGCTTCCGCAAGCTTGAGGATACGCCCCTTTCGCCGGAGCTCGATTATATGGCCATGGCCGGCCTTCGCATCGAGGCGCGCCAGAAGCTCGCCCAACGGCGGCCGGAGAGCCTGGGCCGCGCGGGCCGCATCTCCGGCGTGTCGCCGGCGGATGTGGCGGTGCTGATGATCTACCTGAAGAAATCGGCCGGGCAGGACTAATCCCATGGAAGTAAACGCGCTGATTAGCAACTATATTCCAACGGCAAACGCGCAGCAGGCACAGCGTTTCGCGCGCTATTTCGCGTTGCTCGTCGAATGGAACGAACGCATGAATCTCACCGCCATCACGCAGGCCGAGCAGGTCGTCGCCAAGCACTTTGCCGATAGCATTTTGCCCGCCTCGCTGCTCCCGGCAAACGCCCGCTGCATCGATGTGGGCACGGGCGCGGGGTTTCCCGGCGTGCCGCTGTTGATCATGCGGCCGGATTTGCAAATGACCCTGCTCGATTCGCTCAACAAGCGCCTCACGTTCCTTGGAACGTTGCTCGAGGAGCTGGAGCTTACCGCACAGCTCGTTCATCTGCGCGCGGAGGATGCAGGGCGGGCGAGTGCGCACCGCGCGCGCTACGACATCGCCCTCACGCGGGCGGTGGCCTCCGTGCCGGCGCTGATGGAATGGACGGCGCCGCTCCTTGCTGTGGGCGGAACCTCGCTGATGTATAAGGGGCCAAGGGCTGCGCAGGAGCTTGCCGAAGCAGAGCGCGCCGCGCGGCTGCTGCATATGGATGCGCGCATCCTCGCCTACGACGCCGAATGGGGCGAGCGGCATGTGATCGCCGCCGTGAAGCGCGCGCCCACGGGCAAAGAGTATCCGCGCCGCGCGGGAAGCGCGTCGAATCACCCGCTTTGAACCGCGCCGCGCGCGCAATGACGATGATTTTGCAGAATCGGCGCGAATCGCGCCGCACGGCAGGAAATGCCCCGCGCATGGAGAACACGCAAACAGGGAGGACGCTCATATGCCCATTTTCGACTTTATAAAGGATGGCCCCGGCCCGGAATCCGTCAAACAGCTCGTGGAGCTGCCTGTGGATAAGATCCGCCCCAACCCCTATCAGCCTCGCACGACCTTTGATGAGGAGAGCATTGCGGAGCTTGCGCAGTCCATCCGCCAGGTGGGGCTTTTGCAGCCCCTTCTCGTGCGGCGCGTGGG
>CAYNDC010000304.1:0-1542 GCA_964396085.1 uncultured Clostridium sp.
GGCGCCGCCGTGCTTGGCGTAGCTGCCAAAACCCACGGCGAGAAAGCGATTGCGGCGGAGCACGACATGCTCGGTTCCGCCTCCCTCGCGCCAGGAAACCTCGGGCGAAATATGGACGGCGGTGCCCGTACAGGCTCGAAAAACGCAATCCTCGATCAACGCCTCGCGCGTCTTGATAAGGGCGCATCTGGCCAGATTATAATCCACTTGATTGTTTCGGAAGATAAGCCTCGGCTGTCGGGTTCGATTGAGGAGAAAGCAGCTCTCGGGCGCGTCGTTTGGCAGGGGCGCGTTGAGCCTGATGTGAGCGCAAAGGGCTTCGCGATCCGCGACGCATGCCAGCACGGTATAGCGCCCGCGCTCTGCCAGCGTGCGCCGCTCCACAAGAAGCAGCTCATCCCCCGGGTCGGGTGCGTCCACGACCTGCGCGTGGGTAAAGGTGGGCGCTTCTACAAAGAGGCCGCATCGATCCGCGTGGAGGGAGCCGATGGTGTAGTAGTAGTTATGGACGTTGATCACGTCGTCCTCGCTTCCGGCAAAGCGGCTGTTCTGCACCACAAGCTCGCCCTTGCAGGACGCAACATGCGTGGCGTCGGTATTGGTGGAGACAACCTCGCCGGGGGAAGGAACGATCGCGAGCCCGTCGATGGCGATGTCCTCGCAATGGTAACCAAGCACCCCCATGCCGCACTGCGCGTGGATGGCGACGTTTCGCAGCGCGACCGTCTTGCACTCGTGGAGAAAAACGGCGGGACGATAATGGTAGGTATGGACGGCGATCACGGGGCGAGAGATGATGTCCGCGAGAATGGGACTGCGGCCATAGTAGCGCACGCGATTGATCCCGGCGAATTCGGCGCGTTCCGGCTCCAAGACCGCGCCCGAGAAGCGGCGGTTCTGCTCGTCGAAAAAGACGATGCGCGGCGCGGGGGTATGCTCGTTCACGGCGAGCGCGGCGTCATAGCGCACCTCCACCCAATCCTCTCCCGCGGTCTCGGCGAGCCCAACGCTGTACGGCTTTCGCAGGTAGTCGATGCTCAGCCCTTCCAGCGTCACGTTCGTACAGCGCAGCAGCTCCACGGGCGCCAGAAAGCCGTCGATCATGAGCGTGACGCCCTGCGCGAAGATATGCACGTCCTCGGCGTCCGCTAGCCTGAATATCGTATCGTAAGGGTAGTAGGGGCGGAATATCTCGCGCTCCGGGTCGAACCCCATGGCGCCGGAAAGCACCTCCTCCATCAGATTGCGCGCAAAGGGCGTGGAAACGACGTAGGTTCCGGGCGGCAGGCGCAGCATAACACCCCGCGCGCCCCTCAACGCCTGCTCCGCGCTATGCAGCTTTTCCTGGAAGCCGTTCCCTTCCAGCCGGGAAAAATCCAACTCCTTCATGCGCCGCCCGCCTTCCCGGAGGATCTTTTTTTCAGTATAGTTCCGGCGGGAGTGGGACGCTATGGTATCTTTTGCTTTTCGTACCTTTTTTGAATCAGGGCGGGTTTCAGACTGAAAATCGAGCGGCTCCGAGGTCTCCGCTGTATGTAAAAT
>CAYNDC010000305.1:0-1509 GCA_964396085.1 uncultured Clostridium sp.
CGCGGGTTAAGGTGTTTGAGGCAGAGCGCGGCTCTTTTGCCTCAAACGCCTTGAAGACACCAAACGGCCCCCTTTTTTGAACGCAGCGCGCGCGGCGCGTACGCATATAGCCCGTGGAACGGAGGGGAAAACATGCATAACGGAAAACAGCGCGCTGTGGTCGTGGGCATGGCGCGCAGCGGCATCTCTAGTGCAAAGCTGCTCGCGGCCAAGGGCTACGAGGTCGTCGTCAACGACAGCAAGCCTGCGATTGACGGTCTATCGGATGCGCTTCATGGCATAGACTATATCGACGCTTTGGGCAAGAACCCCGAAGACGTCCTCGAGGGCGCTGAGCTGATGGTGCTCAGCCCGGTCGTGCCCATTTTTGCCCCGTTTGCGCAAAAGGCGCGGGAGATGGGCATCAAGGTCATCGGCGAAATCGAGTTGGGCTACCGCTATGCCGACCGCGGCGCCAAGTTCGTGTGCGTAAGCGGCACCAACGGCAAGACCACCACCACTGCGCTCACGGGCGAGATTTTCCGCGCCTGCGAAAAGCGCACGTTCGTGTTGGGCAACATCGGCATCCCCATCACCGAGCACGCGCTGGAGACGCGCGCGGGGGATTTCATCATTGCTGAAACAGCGGCGCTCCAGCTTGAAAGCATCCGCGATTTTCGGCCTAACGCGTTTGGCATGCTCAACATCAGTGAGGATCACCTCAACCGTTTCCAATACCGCATGGAGAACTACATCGCCGCCAAATGCCGGGGCTTTGAGAACCAGACGGAAGAAGATTTTGCGGTATTAAACCTCGAGGATCCCGTCGTGCGCGAGATGACGAAGCTCACCCGCGCGCGCGTGCTCTACTTCTCGCAGGAGCGGGAGGTTGATGATGGCATGTTCCTCCGCGGGAGCCGCATGATCTGGCGGCTCGATGGGAAGGAAACACCGCTCATCGATACGAACGAACTGTTGATTCCCGGCCGGCACAACGTGGAGAACGCGCTGTGCGCTGCGGCACTCGCGCTCTCGATGGGGCTTGAGCCCGAGGGCGTGTGCGCGGGGCTTCGACGCTTCCCCGGTGTGGAGCACCGCATCGAATTCGTGCGCGAGCTCGATGGCGTCATCTATATTAACGACTCCAAGGGCACCAATCCGGATTCCACCATTAAGGCTGTGGAGGCGATGACGCGGCAGACGGTCCTGCTCCTGGGGGTTGGCAACTACGACAAGCAGAGCGATTTTTCACCGCTCTTTCGTGCCTTCAACGGCAGGATTAAGCATGTGATCGCTTCGGGATGCAACGCGCCGATGATCCTTCGCGCTGCACAAGAGACCGGGTATGACGCGATCACAGTGAACGATCGCGGCCTTGGGGAGATGATCCTCGAGGCGCAAACGTACACGCTTCCCGGGGATGCGGTATTGCTCTCGCCGGCTGCGGCGAGTTGGGGCATTTATACGGATTATGAGGAGCGCGGAAGGATATTCAAGCAACTGGTAAATTCACTCTAAAGGAGCCTGTGC